>JALYRN010001212.1 GCA_030855295.1 Myxococcota bacterium
AGCAGGCAGACGGCGGCCGACGCCACCGCGAGCATCACCCGCGCGAGAGGCGGCTCGACGCGGCGCGCCACGGCGTCGAGCGGCACGTCGGCGAGCGCAGCCGCCACGCTGCCGCCTGCGTCGGAGCGCGCGTCCGATCGCCGGTCCGTCCGCGAAGTGAGCGCACGACCGCCGTCGATCGCCACCAGGTGTCCGTATCTCCGAGTCGTCACGTCCGATCCGACACTCGTCGCGGCCGCGGGTTCCCGCGGGCGACCGCGTGTGGCCAGCAGGAGCGCGGGGATCACCCCGCGCCTGGCCCGGAGCCGCGCTCGGACCGATCCGCGATCACGAGCAGGCGACGCGAGCCGTGCGTCGCGTGCGTGCTAGCGTCTCGGGGCATGTTGGATCTCGTCGCCGAGCTCCAGGGCGTCGCGAGCACGCTGCGCGCGGGCGGAGTCGAGTTCGCCCTCTGCGGCGGTCTGGCCGTGGCGGTGCACGGGCACGTTCGTGCGACGAGGGACATCGATCTGCTGATCCGATCGGCCGATCGCGACAAAGCGCTCGCGAGCCTGAAGAGCGCCGGATTCGATCTGCTCGCGGCGCCGATGACGTTCGATGCGGGTACGCCGGCGGAGAGGAACATCCAGCGAGTGTCGAAGGTCGTCGGCGGCCATTTGGTCACGGTCGACCTGATCTTCGTCGAGCCCGCGTTCGGTCGCGTCTGGGCGACGCGTCTGACGTTCGAGCGCGATGGGACGACGCTGGTCGTGGTATCGCGTGACGGCCTGATCGAGATGAAGCGGCTCGCCGCACGCGCGCAGGACATGGCAGACATCGAGGCGCTCGAGCGAGCGAGTGCCGATGACTGAGCCCGCCCGCGCAGCGCGGCCGGAGCTGACGACCGAGATCGTGTTCGCGCGCCTCGAGGAGCTCCGAGCGGTGCTCCGCCTCACGGAGTATCTGCGTCAGCTCCGCCCCGTTCCGACGCCGCCCGGCGCGGCCCGCCGCTGACACCGCGGCGTCCGCCGACGGTCGTCCGCTGCCAGCGCGATCACGGGCTCGCCACGCGGTGGTTGCGATCACCCGCGCGGCGGGCCGCGGACCTCGCGCTCCCACAGGTACGCGATCACCCGCTCCACGCCGCGCGCGAGCTGACGTCGATAGGTGCTGAACGAGAGGCCGAGCCGCTCGGCCGCGAGCTCCTGGGTCGGTGCGGGCCGCAGGTACGTGAGCTCGACGCAGCGCCGCGGCCGATCGTCGCGCGTGCTCTCGTCGTCGAGCGACGACGTCGCGATCTCGAGCAGCTCGCGGATCATCTCGGGCGTCGCCGCGTCGTCCTCCGCCCACTCCGCCAGCAAGCGGCTCGAGAGCAGCGGGCTCGATGCGAGCTCCGCGGGCCGGACCGCGAGCCGCAATGCATCGCGCACCGCCGAGGCGAAGTCGTCCTGGGACAGCACGATCCGCGAGGCCGGCCGGTGCTTCGTCGCGTCCCCTTCGCGTGCGCCCTCGGGGCCGTTCCAAGGGTGCGTGCGAAAGTCGCGCGCGAACATGAAGAACTGATGCTCGCCGATCGCGAGCGCCGCCTCCGGCCGCTCGCGAAACCGGATGCCGGCGAAGAACGGCCGCCACGCCTCGACGCGCTGCACCACGAGCACGCACCACGCGAGCGACGCCGAGGCCCAGTCGAGCCCGACCACCATCGAGTGCGGCGCGTGCGCGGCGCTGCCCAGGTCCTGGTAGCGGTCGCGCCAGATCCAGAAGCGCAGCACCTTCGCGACCTCGCCCTCGCGCAGCGGCGCGTCGCGCACGATGTCGGCAGCATGCGCGAGCGCAGGATCACGACGACCGTCCTCCGCATCGAACGCCGCGACGCGCAGGTACACCAGCGTCCCGAGGTAGGTGCCCGAGAAATCGAGCAGCGCGTGGAACGCCTCGGGCTGGCGCGCCCACCAGTGGCGCGCGATCGCGGCGGACTCGTCGCCCTCGTGCTGCGCGATCGCTTCGAGCAAGGGGCCGAGCTCGTCCTCGCGCAGCGGTCGGGCCATGCCGCCGCCGCCGCGCTCCCAGTCGTAGAAGCGCCCCATCGTCCGATCCCGGCGAAGCCCGAAGAGCGCATCGTAGAACGCCCGCTCGCGCGCTCTTCCGGTCGCGGTCGCGAGCGCGCGCGTGGTTCGCGCGGCGAGCGACTCGCGCACGCGCTGATGGCGCTCGGGATCGCGCACCGCGAGGT
>JALYRN010001213.1 GCA_030855295.1 Myxococcota bacterium
GCCCAGCAGACCGGCCGCCGCGACGAGCATCACGCCCGCGAGCGACTGCGCGAACAGATCGAGGCTGCGGCCCACCCGCAGCCACCGCAGCGGCGCGAGCATCGCGGGGAACCCCACCGGATAGAACGCCGTCGCCTCCGCCGCCTCGTCGGGATCGATCGCGGTGCGGGTGAACCCCGACCCGTGCGCGATGAAGTCGGCGCCGCGCGCGTAGATCACTCCGTCCCAGACCGGCCGGACGGGCACTGCGACCGTGAGCCCCACGCGCAGGACGAGCGCCACGAGCAGAGGCGCGAGGAGCGGCCCCGCGATCCACGCCGTGAGGACGGATCGCGCGCGCATGCGCTCCGCGCCTCTCGCCGCCACTGCCACGCTCTGCATCGGCGGCCTTCATAGCCCTTCCGGGCGAGTCGACCAAGCGCCCGCGGCCACGCGGGTCTCGCTCGTCACTCGTGCCGGTGCCCCGGCGTGCAGCGCGCGTCCTCCCACCCCACCCAGTACGCCCCGTCCGGACCGTGCTCCCGCTTCCAGATCGGCACGCGCTCCTTGATGCGATCGATCAGCGCGCGGCACGCCTCGAACGCCTCGGTGCGGTGCGGCGCGCTCGCCGCGCAGATCACCGCGACGTCGCCGACCGAGAGCGCGCCGATGCGGTGCCGCGCCGCCACGCGCACGTCGCCCCCCAGCTCGCGCTCGAGCTCGCTGGCGATGCGCTCCATCTCGGCGAGCGCCATCGCCTCGTACGACTCGTACTCGAGCAGCACGACGGCGCGCCCGTCGTTCACGTCGCGGACCGTCCCCTCGAACACCACGATCGCGCCCGCGCCCGGCCGCCGCACCAGCGCCGCGACGACCTCGGCCGAGAGCGCGCTGCGCTCGATCCCGACCCTCGTGCCCGCTCCGCCCGCGCTCACGCGCCCCCCGCCACCGGCGGGATCAGCGCGATCACGTCGTCGTCCTCCAGCGCCTCGCCGCCCTCCGCGAACGCCTCGTTGCGCGCGAAGCGAACGCTGCCGAGCCGCCCCGCGAGCGCGGGCACGCGCGCCTCGAGCAGAGGCCGCAGCGCATCGACCGTGCGCACCTCGGCCGGCAGCTCGAGGCTCTCCTCCGCGCGGCCCGCGAGCTCGCGCAGCGCGGCGAAGTACAGCACCCGGACCCGCACCTTCCTCAGAGCCTCTCGCCGATCGGCGGGTTCGGCCCCGAGGGCTCCACCGCGATGCCGAGCTCCTTGCGCAGCGCGTTCCACGACGACGACACCGAGAACGTCAGGAGGTCGTCGAGCACGTCGCTCTGGTCGAGCCCGGGCACCGCCGGCATCACGCGCTGCATGCGATCGGACACCGACAGGCTGCCCGAGAGCGCGAACCCTGCGCGCACGGCGGTCATCATCACCGCGCGACGATGTCGCTCGAGGCTGTCCGCGATCGCCAGCCGGGGTGCGCCGCCGAGGAGCGTCAGATCACCGCACGCCTGCCGCAGCGCCTCGCGCACCGGCGGGACCATGTGGCGCGCGAGCGTCTCAGAGAGTCCGGCGATGCGTGCGTCGTCCGAGCGCACGCGCTGCTCGAGGTGCAGCGCCGCCATCAAGAGCACGTTCAGCTCGAGCGGCGCGGGCGCGAGCGCGATCAAGTACGCCTCGGCGCGATAGAGAGAGAGGTGGTGGCCGAGCACGTGCAGCGTCGAGGCGGTGTCGAATGCGGTCGCCAGCGTTCGTCCGCAGAGGCTCGCGATCGGCATCGCATGCAGGTGCGCCATCCCGCCCGGCACGTCCGTGCGCAGGAAGAGGCGCGGCATCGGCAGCGAGAACGCGCGCGCGCCGTGTGCGAACAGGCGCGGCAGCCCGTCGGGCGGGCTCGCGAGGTCGATCTCGTCGTGCGGGCGCAGCCCGAGCTCGCGATCGGGGCGCGCGCGCATCTGCAGATAGGCCGGCCAGATCGCGGCCAGCACGCGACCGAGATCGGCGTCCTCCTCGTCATGGGCGAGGAAGGCGCGGAAGAGGTACGGCGAGAGCGGCATCGCGTAGCTCGGCGGCGAGTCGGGCTGCAGCTGCGCGAGACGTCGCTCCATCGCGTCCGCGATCCCGAGGTGCGCGAGCGCGCGCGCGACCTGCCCCGCCTCGTCGAGCGCTCCCTGCTCGAAGTGATGCCGGAAGCTCGCGCGCAGCGCGTCGACGTCGCGCGCGCTGCGCACGATCGGCGCGGGCTCGGCGG
>JALYRN010000311.1 GCA_030855295.1 Myxococcota bacterium
ACGCACGACCGCGCCGAACGACTCGAGGAAGCGGCGGCGCACGTCGAGCGCGGTGCCGCGGTCGCCGAGCTGCTTCGCGAGCGCGTCGACGACCGCGCTGCTCGCGCCGACGTCGAGCACCGTGTCGAGCATGCCGGGCATCGAGACCGGCGCCCCCGAGCGCACCGAGACGATCAGCGGGGCTGCCTCGGTGTCGCCGAAGCGCGCGCCGGTCGCGCGTGCGAGGTGCTCGAGCCCGGCGTCGAGCTCGCCCTCGAGATCGGGCGGGAGCGCACCGCCCGCGGCGCGCCACGCGCGGAAGAGCTCGAGCGAGAGCACGAAGAACGGCGGCACCGGCAGCCCGGCGCCCGCCGCGTCGATCAGGCCCGCGGCCTTGGCGCCGACTCGCTCCGGACCTGCTGCACCTTCTGGCTCGCCGCGTTCGGAAGCAGACGGAGCGCCGGGGATCACGAGGTAGCGGGTCACTGTCCGCCGAGCAGGTGGAAGTGCGCGATGCGCGTCATCGTCCGCGCGATCGCGCCGAGCAGGCGCAGGCGGTTCGTCTGCACCTTCGGGTCCTCGACCATCACGAAGACCTTCTCGAAGAAGAGATCGATCGGCTCGCGCAGCTCCTTCGCGACGAGCGTCAGCGCGCCGACGTAGTCGCCCTTCGCGGCGGCGCGCTCCACGGGATCGCGCACCTCGAGGAAGCGCGTGTGCAGCGCGCGCTCGGCGTCGGAGTCGAAGAGCGCGGGATCGACCGCGCCCTCCGGCGTGTCCTTCGCGATGTTGTACGCGCGCTTGAACGCGACCGCGAGCGAGTCGTACTCGGGCATCGTGCGCAGCACCGCGAGCGCCCGGACGCGCGCGGCGAGGTCGCGCAGCGAGCCGCCCTCCCACGCCGCGAGGCTCGCGAGCGCGAGATCGACCGGATGCCCCTGCGCCTCCGAGAGGAACACGCGCAGCCGCGCGCGGAAGAACTCGTCGAGCTTCGCGATCACCGCGGCGTCGTCGCCGAGCTTCTTGCCCTGCGCGTCGTAGGTGCGCGCCGACGCCTCGAAGAGCGCGCGCAGATCGACGTCGATCGGTCCCTCGAGCGCGATGCGCGCGATCGCGATCGCGGCGCGCCGCAGCGCGAACGGATCGGCCGAGCCGCTCGGCACCAGGCCGATCGCGAACGTCCCGAAGAGCGTGTCGGCGCGATCGGCGACCGCGAGCCACGCCGAGAGCACGCCCTCGGGCACCGCGTCCGACGCCGACTTGGGCAGGTAGTGATCGCGGATGGCGTCGGCGACGTCGGCGTCGACGCCCTGCTTCTGCGCGTACCAGCGGCCCATCAGGCCCTGCAGCTCGGGGAACTCGCCGACGATCAGCGAGACGAGATCGGCCTTCGCGAGCGGCGCAGCCTTCGCGGCGCGCTCGTCGCCCGAGAGCGCCTGCGCGAGCGCGCCCACGCGGCGCGTCTTCTCTCCGACCGAGCCGAGCTTGTTCTGGAACACGATCGCATCGAGCTTCGGGATGCGATCGGCGAGCGTGGTCTGCGCGTCGGTGTCGACGAAGAAGCGCGCGTCGGCGAGGCGCGCGCGCAGCACGCGATCGTTGCCCTTGGCGATCGTCGCGGGCGCCTTCGCCGTGTTCACGACCGCGAGATAGCGCGGCATCAAGCGCTCGGCGCCCGCGGCCTTGACCGCGAAGTAGCGCTGGTGGCCGCGCATGACCGCAACGATCACCTCGTCGGGGAGCGCGAGGAACGCCTCGTCGAACGAGCCCGCGATCACCTGCGGCTCTTCGACCAGCGACGCGTTCTCGCCGACCAGGAACTCGTCGGGGACGACCTCGCCCCCGATCTCCTTCGCCTTCGAGGCCAGGCGCTCGACCATCACGCGGCGTCGCTCGGCCTCGTCGGCGAGCACGTGCGCGCCGCGCAGCACCTCGAGGTACGACGCGGCGTCGGGGATCTCGATCTCGCGCGGCGCGAGGAAGCGATGCCCGCGCGTCCTGGTGCCCGACTCGATCCCGGCGAACCGCACCGAGACCGGCCGCGCGCCGTGCAGCGCGACCATCCAGTGGATCGGCCGGCCGAACGCGAGCTCGCCCTCGCCCCAGCGCATCGACTTGGGGAACGGGATCGCGGCGCACGCCTCCGCGAGCAGCGCGGGCAGCACCGCGAGCGCGTCGCGGCCGGTGTCGCGGCGCGTGAGCACGGCGTACTCGCCCTTCTCGGTCTGCGCGATGCGCACCTCGGTGACGGGCACGCCGTTCTTCTTCGCGAAGCCTTCGGCTGCCTTCTTCGGCGTGCCGTCGGGCTCGAACGCGGCCGCCTTCGGGGGGCCGAGCACCTCTTCTTCGAGGTCGCTCTGGCGATCGACGACGCCCTGCACGAGCACGGCGAGCCGCCGCGGGGTGCCGTAGGACTCGGCCTTCCCGTGCGCGATCCGCGCGCGATCGAGCAGCGTCGTGACGATGCCCGGCAGCGCCTCGAGCGCCTTGGCGACGAACGATGCGGGCAGCTCCTCGGTGCCGATCTCGAGCAGGAGATGCGCGGCCATCACGCGCCCTTCCGGAGCAGCGGGAACCCGAGGGTCTCGCGCTGCGCGTAGTAGGTCTCGCAGACGGCGCGCGCGAGGTGCCGCACGCGGCCGATGAAGCGCTGGCGCTCGGTCACGCTGATCGCGGAGCGGGCGTCGAGCACGTTGAACGCGTGGCTGCACTTCACGACGCAGTCGTAGGCAGGCAGCACCAGGCGCGCGAGCGGATCCTCCACCTCGAAGACGAGCTGGTTGCCCTTCTCCTTCTTGGCGGAGAGCCCGAGCAGCGCGTGGCACTGCTTCTCGTAGTCGTCGAAGAGCTGGAAGTGCAGCGCCACGTCAGCGCGCTCGAAGTTGTACGTCGACCACTCCCACTCCTGGCGCTTCGCGATCTCGCCGTAGAGCACGTCGTCGTTCCACTTCAGCGAGTACACGTCGTCGACGTCCTGCAGGTACATCGCGATGCGCTCGAGCCCGTACGTGAGCTCGCCCGAGATCGGCTTGCAGTCGAGGCCGCCGACCTGCTGGAAGTAGGTGAACTGCGAGATCTCGAGGCCGTCGAGCCAGACCTGCCAGCCGAGGCCCCAGGCCCCGAGCGTCGGCGACTCCCAGTCGTCCTCGATGAAGCGGATGTCGTGCTGATCGGGATCGGTGCCGATCGCGCGGAGCGACTCGACGTAGAGCTCCTGGATCTCGAGCGGCGAGGGCTTGAGGATCACCTGGAACTGGTGGAACTGCTGGAGACGATTGGGGTTTTCGCCGTAGCGACCGTCGGTCGGGCGACGCGAGGGCTCGACGTAGGCGACGTTCCAGGGCTCGGGCCCGATCGCGCGGAGGAAGGTCGCGGGGTTGAACGTGCCCGCGCCGACCTCGGAGTTGTAGGGCTGCACGAGAAGGCAGCCGCGATCGGCCCAGAAGCGCTGCAGCGCGAGGATGAGCTCCTGGAAGGTCATGTTCCGCCTCTCCGGGGTAATCCAAGGGTCTCGGAGATCATCAGTCGTCGTCTTCGTCGTCTTCGTCGTCTTCGTCGTCGTCGTCGTCGTCGTCGTCGTCCGACTCGTCTTCGTCGTCGTCCGACTCGTCGTCTTCGTCTTCGTCTTCGTCGCCGGAGCTCTCGGTGTCGGCGCGCGCGGGCTCGCCTTCGAGCTCCTCGTCGGCGGCGTCGCTCGCGGCCGAGACGCTCTCCTCGAGCGGGGCCACCGACGCCGCGGCGGCCTCGAGCTCGTCGTCGTCGTACTCGTGCTTCTCGACCTGGATGTCGGCGATGTCGTCGATCGCCTCGCCGGTGCGTCGCTGGAAGAGCGCGCGGCTCTCGTCGCTCAGCTCGGAGTACTCCTTGAGCGTCGGAAGATCCGAGAGCGATGCGAGGCCGAAGAACTCGAGGAAGTACGGCGTCGTGCCGTAGAGCAGCGGCCGGCCGGCTTCGTCCTTGCGGCCGATGATCTTCACGAGGTTCTTCTCGAGCAGCACCTTCATCGCGGAGCCGGAGTCGACGCCGCGGATCTCGTCGACCTCGGGGCGCGTGATCGGCTGGCGGTACGCGATCATCGCGAGCGCCTCGACCTGCGCGCGCGTGAGCCGCACCGGCTTGCGCGCCACCAGCTCGCGCACGAACGGCGCGTTGCCGGCCGACGAGCGGAACTGGAAGCCGCCCGCGACCTCGATGAGCTCGATGCCGCGGCCCCGGTAATCCTCGATCAACACGTCGAGCAGGCGCTGCACCTCCTTGGCGGGCGCGCGCGCGATCTTGGAGAGCCGGTTGGCCGGAAGCGGTCGATCGGAGACGAAGAGCAGGCTCTCGATCACGCCCTTGAGGTGATCGCTCCCGACCGAGAGCGGCGGCGCCTTCTCGAGGCCTGGTCGCTCTTCGGTGTCCTCGCCCGGAAGCGCGCCGTCGTCGTCGTCAGCGGCGAGCTCGCTCGTCGCGGAGAGCGCGAGGTCGAGCTCGGCGTCTTCATCGGCCGCCGGCGCCGCGTCGTCGTCGTCCGCGGTGTCGTCGGGATCCTCGGCGAGCACGCGCGCGACGATCGCATCGGCGACCTCCTCGACCGCGCGGAGGACCTCTCGATCGTCGTCGCCGAGGATCGGCTCGTCGCCCGACGTCGAGGCACCCGTCAGATCGTCCGAGGCGGCCGACTCGATGCGCGCGCTCTCGTCGCTCCCCACGTCGGTGAGCCCGTCGTGCTCTCCGGAGCGGGGCTTGGGCTTGCGCGGGCGGCTCATGACTGGGGCTCGGGCTCGTCTCTATCGTCGGCGTCGGCGTCGGCGTCGGCGTCGGGGTCGGCGTCGCCGGCATCCTCGACGGGCGGCGGATCCTGCGCAACGTGGTCGTCGAGATCAAGGGCGGCCTCGCCCGGATCGATCGGCGTCGCCGTCTCGCCCTCGAGCTCGGTCTCGAGCGCGTCGCCTCCCTCGGGGGCGAGCGGCGCCTCGATCGCGGCGGCCTCCGGCGGATCCAGCTCCGTCTCCAGCGCGACCCCTGGCTCGGTCTCTCGATCGGCCGGCAGCGCCTCGCTCTCGTCGATCGACGACGAGGTGTCGTCCACCAACGGGAAGGGCTCGTCGATCGCGGGGAGCACCTCGTCGATGGCGGCGAGCGCTTCGTCGATCGCCGTCAGCGCGGCGTCGTCGATCGTCGGGGGCTCGACCATCGGCGGCAGCGCGTCGTCGACCGCGAAGCGCGCTTCGTCGCTCGGCGCCTCCTCGTGCCTTCGCTCCGCGCCCGCGTCGTCGGGCCCGCCCTCGGCGCTCTCGTCGGCGTCGAGCACTCGGTACTCCAGGTGGATCGGCGCGGTCGGCTCGCTCTGGTAGACGCGCGCCAAGCGACGCTTCGCCATCTCGAGGATCGCGAGGAACGTGACGACGACGTCGTAGACCGACTTCACGTCGTCGAAGAGCTCGTCGAAAGTGCAGCGACGCCTCGTGCGGAGCCGCTCGGAGAGCTGCGACATCCGATCCTGGATCGTGACGCCCTCGGCGGTGATCTCGAACGCGAGGTCCTGCTTCGCGCGCTTGAGCACCGCCTGGAACGCATCGAGCAGCTTGAACAGGCCCATGCCCGCGAGCGGCGCAGGACCGGTCGCCTCGGGCGCCTCCATCCCGCGCAGGAACACGTCGCGGCCCTGCACGCCGCGCGCGCCGAGCTCCTCGCCCGCGGCCTTGTACTTCTGGTACTCGAGCAGCCGGCGGATCAGCTCCTGGCGCGGATCGATCTCGTCCTCGGGATCGATCTCGTCCTGCTGCGCCGCCGGATCGGCGGGGAGCAGCATCTTGCTCTTGATGTGCGCGAGCGTCGCCGCCATCACGAGGTACTCGCTCGCGATGTCGAGATCGAGCCGCTCCATCAAGCGGATGTAGGAGAGGTATCTCTCCGTCACGAACGCGATCGGCAGATCGAGGACGTCGAGCTCGTGCTTCTGACAGAGGTGCAGCAGCAGATCGAGCGGCCCCTCGAAGCTCGGGAGCTCGAGCCGGAAGCTCGGATCCAGCGGCTCGGGCGTGGACGAGGAAGACGACATCGATCGCAGCAGATCGTCGGGAAACGAGCCGGTCCGTGTACCCTTCCCATCCGGCCGAGTCAAAGGGCGCACGTGGCGCCGGCGTCAGGCAGTGAACGCCGGCGCGCGCGGCCTGACACGGGCGCCGCGGTCCGCACCGACGAAGAAACCGATTCCGGCGTGGAATCGAGTGGCACGTCTCGTGCGTTACGCCGCTGCATGACACCCCTCGAGCGTCCGAGGGAGCGCGCCGTGCTCCCTGGAGACTGTGTGCTCCCCTTCGACCGCGGCCGTTTCTCGCGCGGTGCGCTCGACGCGACCGTCGCCTACGTGGGCGTCTCCTCGGCGCCGCCCGAGGCATCGCACACCCGACGCGACGCGGACGGGTCGATCGTGCTGGACACCGCGCTCGAGGGTCGCGTGATCGAGGTGGGGCCCGAAGGCCTCGTGGTGGAGCACGGCGGGTTCCTCGCGCGGGTGCGACACCTGCTCCCGGACGCCATCGATCTGGGGACGCTGCTCGGCCGTCACGTGTCGATCGAGCTGAGGGAGCATCTCCACGGTACGCGCTGCACCGTGGAGGCGCGCATCCGCGACGAGCAGGGTGCCCTGCTGCTGTGGGCGCGCGACGGACACCTGCCCGACGATCGTGCGTCGCACGGCCTCGCGATGCGGATGCGCGTCGCGGAGGACGGGCGTGGCCTCGTGATCGCGCATCGCAGCGGCCTGGCGATGGTGCGCGGCCCCGGCCTCGCGCTGGTCGAGTCGGATCAGGGCGCGCTGCTCGTCGTCGTGCTGCGCACCGGCGACGCCGACGCGGCATTCGTCGCCCTCGCGCGCTGACGTCAGCAGGAGTGCTCGCCCCGGAGGGACCGGAGCGGGGCGAGCCGATAGGTGAGCGCGCGGACGGGAGGGAGCGGAGCGGGCGAGCCGATCGACGGCACGAGTGCTCGCGACGGAACGCGAAGAGCCCGCGCGGAGCGATCCGCGCGGGCTCTCGTCGTCTGGTCGCGTGCGCCTTCGTTCAGGGGAAGGGGAAGGGGAAGCCGCCGTCGCCGCTGCCGAAGCCGCCGCATCCCAGGAACGCGACCACGTCGCCACCGCAGCAGACCTGCACGGCGCCCGGCATCAGGAGGCTCGTGCCGGCCTGGCACGTGTCATCACCGGTGCAGGCCTCGCAGACGCAGCTCTCGGTCGTGTTCGCGATGCAGGTGCCGTCGCAGCAGCTCTCGCCCGGAGCGCCCATCGCCGGCGCGACGCACGCGCGCGCGCCCGCGCCGCTGCCGCACACGCAGGCGCCGGCCTGGCAC
>JALYRN010001214.1 GCA_030855295.1 Myxococcota bacterium
GCGCGAGGCGGCGGTGCGTGCGGCTGGGCGCGATGCCGCTGGGCGCGATGCCGACGGGCGCGATGCCGCCGGTCCCGACGCGGAGGTTCGCGATGCGGAGGTTCGCGATGCGGAGGTTCGCGATGCCGCCGGGCGCGGCTCGGGCGCCGCGCGCTTCGTACGCGGATCGCCGCCCTCTTCCGGTGCGCCTCGCTCCACCCACGCGAGCAGCTGCTTGTGCTCGCGGTTGCGCGGCTCGGCGGCGACCGCGGCGGTCGCGAGCTCACGCGCCTCGTCGATGCGACCGAGGCGCGCGAGACAGTGCGCGAGTGACGCCCCGATCTCGTGCTCCGGCGGGTGCGCCGCGCGATGCGCGAGCTCGAGGTGACGCAGCGCCGCGCCCGGCTGATCGAGCGCGACGTCGAGGAGATGACCGAGGTTGTGGTGGTACCAGGGGTTGCGCTGCGCGAGCGCGATCGCGCGACGGTACGCGCCGACGGCCGCACGGAAGTTCGCGAGCAGCGCGTGCGAGAGCCCCATCAGCGCGTGCACGACGTCATCGTCGGGCTGCACCACCGCGACCTTGCGCAGGTGCAGCAGCGCACGCCACGGATGATCCTCGATGCGGTACTCCGCGAGGTGACGGTGCGCGAAGACGCTCGCCTCGCTGCCGTCGGGCGCGAGACTGATGATGCGCTCGAGGAGAGGCTCGACGGTGCGTCGTCCCTGGGCGGCGGCGATCGCGCGCTCGGCCTGCTTGCGCAGACGCTCGACGGCGCTCTCCTCCGACCTCGCGCTCATGATCAACAGCGTATAGACCGATGCCCCTGTCAGGGCAAGCGTGGGCGAGGCGCGCGCGCGCGTCGATCAGCGACGACGAACGACCGCGACGAGGAATCCGCCGAGCGTGCGAAGAGGCGAGCGGCTCGCGTGCAATTCGGCGCTCGCGAAGAGCGTCGCGACGAGCGGAATTCGATGGACGAACGCGGCCGGCGTGACGATGCGGACGCCGCGCAGATCGAGGAGCTCTGCGCCCTCCGGCAGCATGCGCCGGATCGCTCGCGGCGAGTCCCACCGCGTCGCGACGTCGGCCTCGGTGTGCTCGCGTCCGATGCGTCGCGCACCTGCGAGCCGACGCGCGACGTACCGCATGCTCCACGGGTTGTAGAACTCGAGCAGCATGTGCCCGCCGGGCTTCGTCACGCGAGCGATCTCGGCGAGCGCACGCTCGATCGCCGGCACGTGCGCGAGCACCTTGAAGCTGTACACGACGTCGAACGACGCGTCGGCGAAAGGCAGCGCCGTCGCGCTGCCGCGCACCACGTCGAGCCCGCGTGCATGCGCCTTCGCGATCATGCCCGCCGACAGGTCGACGCCGACCGCGTGCGCGGCGAAGGGCGCGATGCGCTCGAGCACGAGCCCCGTGCCACACCCCACCTCGAGCACGCGCGCGCCCGCGGCGTGCTCGAGCACGATGTCGGACTCGAGACGATCGACGAGCGCGTGATAGCCCGCGTCGCGACCGGTGTCGTAGTCGCGGCTGAAGTCGTCGTAGTACCGCCGCGCGCGTGCGTCGTCGCTCATGCGAGGAGCCCGTCGTAGACCGACTCGTAGCGCCGCGCCATCACCGCGGGATCATGGCGCGCGATTGCGGCCGCGCGCGCTCGGGCGCCGGCGGCGGCACGCGCGGTCGGGTCGTCGATCAGTGCACGCAGCGTCGCGATCATCGCGTCTCGCTCGGGCTCGATCGCGAACGCGGCGTCGTCGTCGGCGAGCTCCTCCGCCGCGGACCGCGTCGCGACGATGATCGGTCGCGCCTGCCACATCGCCTCGAGCAGCACGATCGGCAGATCCACCTTCGCTCCGAGATCGCGCGACGGCAGCACGACCACGTCGGATGCGCCGAGCAGCGCGAGCACGTGCGGCGTCTCCCCGATCCACCGGACACGCGCCCCGACGCCGAGCGTCTCGGCGCGCGCGCGCAGCGCTCGCTCGGCGTCCTTCGCGCGCGACGTCTTCGGACGACACGCGATCGCGAGCACGAGGTCGGGCAGCGCCTCGAGCGACTCGATCGCGAGCGGCGCGCCCTCGCCGCGATCGAGGTCGCCGGGGAAAGTGATCAGCGGCGCGGAGATCGGGACGTCGAACAGCGCTCGGGCGGCGCCGCGCTGCGCCTCGCTCGGCACCGCGAGCGGCGCGACCGCGGGCGGGATGCGCAAGAC
>JALYRN010001215.1 GCA_030855295.1 Myxococcota bacterium
GGCGCAGCGCCGCGGCGCCGCCGGCGCGCTGCCGCCGCCCGGCGGCCAGGGCTGGCAGAGCGTGGATCTCACGCGGGTGCGCGTCGTCGTGCCGGCCGAGCGCCGGGCGGCCTTGCAGCGTGCCCTGGCGTCCCGCGTGCGCGCCGCGCAGACGAGCCGCCGCATGATCGCGCGCATGCTCCGCGACACCTGCGACGATCTGCGAGGGTTCGAGGACGAGTGGCTCTACGGCGACGTCGCGAGCTACCGGCCGATGTCGGCGCCGGTCGCCGAGGCGCGATACCGCCGCCTGTCCCAGGACGCGCGCGCCGCGCTGCGCGAGGGCACTCCAGACGTCGGCCAGGGCGTGATGCTCGTGACGATCGTCACGGCCGCGCGCGACGAGATTCCCGACGTGAAGCCGGGCCGCGACGGCGTCACGAAGGTGCTGCGCGTCCTGTCGCGGCTGCCCGAGGACGCGATCGTCGCGCTCGACCTGTCGTGGACGCCGACGCGCGACGACGCGCACGTGAGCACGCTCGAGCTCGAGGCGCTCCACCCCGATCTGACCCGCCTCCACCCGGCCGCTTGAGCCGACGGGAGTGCTCGCCCCGGAGGGTGCGCTCAGACAGAGGCTGTCTAAAAATCGGCTCGCCGCGCGCCGGGCGCTTCCGTCCGCGCGCCGGGCGCGCTCCCGTACGCGCCCTCCGGAGCGAGCACTCCTGTTGACTCACTCGACGTCGATCACGCGCCCTCGCCACGTCTGCACGTGCATCCGGCGGCCGTCGGTCGTGACGATCGCGCCGCCCTCGCGATCGGTCCTCACGACGTGCTGCGCCGTCGCGGCCAGTCGCTCGACGACGTCGGGATGCGGATGACCGAAGCGATTGGCGCGCCCTGCGCTGACGATCGCCACGCGCGGCGTCAGCGCCTCGAGGAACGGCGGCGTGCTCGAGGTGCGCGAGCCGTGGTGCGCGACCTTGAGCACGTCGACGTGCCCGAGCAGCCCGCTCGCCGCGAGCACGCTCTCTTCGTGGTGCTCCGCGTCGCCCGACAGCAGCATCCGCCGCGCGCCGATCGCGAGCTCGATCACGAACGAGTTGTCGTTGGGATCCCACCCCGCATCGAAGACCGGGCAGGGCCAGAGCACGCGGAGCGTCGCCTCGCCGAACGCCCGGGGCGACCCGCAGAGGTCCGCGGGCGTGCGCACGACGACGCCGCGCGCCCGCGCGCTCCGCAGCATCTCCGCGAATTCTCCGTCGGGGCTCTCGTCCTCGGCCTGTCCGGTGTCCCAGATCTCGCCGACCTCCACGTGCTCCAGCAGCGCGCGCAGCCCGCCGTAGTGATCGGGGTGCGGGTGCGTGATCACCGCCAGATCGATCCGCGCACGCCGGCGCGCGCGCAGCAGCGGCACGATCGCGACCGCACCCGGATCGAGCCCGCCGCCGACGACGCCGCCGGCATCGACGAGCACCAGCCGTCCGTCGGGCATGTCGATCAGCGCACCGTCTCCCTGACCGACGTCGAGGAACGTCGCCCGCACCTCGCCGCGCGGCTGCTCGACGTGCCGCAGCCGCAGCTCCGCCGCGCCGATCGCGAGCGCTCCGATCGCGAGCACGATCGCCTTTTCGCGCACGCCGCGCACCAGCAGCAGCGCTGTGCACGTGCACGCGACCGCGACGCCCTGCGCGATGTCGAGGGGCGGCAGCCCCCGTCCGATCGGGATCGCGGCGAACGCTTCGCAGCTCGCCAGGAAGGCGCGCGAGATCAGGTCGATCAGCGCCGCGCTCGGTCCCGCGAGCGACGGCAGCGTCGACGCGAGCAGCGCGTGCACCGCCGCGATCGGCAGCAGCACCGCGCTCGCGATCGGCACCACCACCACGTTCGCCAGCACCCCGGCGATCGGCACGCCCTCGAAGCACCACAGCACGACCGGCGCGGTCGCGACGCTCGCACGCACGCTCGCGACCACGATCGCGCGCAGGGGCTTGTCGAAGGCGCCCTCGATCGGCGCGAGGATCGCCGCGGTCGCCGCGATCGAGAGCAGGAACCCGGGCTTCACCAGCGTCTCGGGATCGGCGATCCCGAACACGATCACCGACGCCGCCGTGACCGCGACCGCGTCGGGCTTGCGCCCCGAGGCTCGCAGAGACCACGCGATCGCCGCGGTGATCGCGGCGCGCCACGCGCTCGGCGCGCCCCCGGCGAGCGGCGCGTAGATC
>JALYRN010001216.1 GCA_030855295.1 Myxococcota bacterium
CCGCCCGCGACCCCGCCTCTGCCTGCGACCTCGCCCGCGACCTCGCCTCTGCCTGCGCCTCCGCCGCTCCGCACGTCCGCCACCACGCTGTCGCGCCCGAGCCCTTCGATCGCGCCCTCGAGCAGCAACACCCCGCCGTCGCGCCCGGGGTCCAGCCCGTCCGCACGTCCCGTTCCGATGACGCCCCGGGCGTCGCCCCCGATGACCTACCCGTCGACGCCCCCCGTCGGCGCGACGCCCGACTTCATGATGCCGCGCCCGAGCACGCCGCCCGCCGCGTCGTCGATGCGCGCCTCGACCGCGCCCGACGATCCCTGGCGCGAGCGCATCGCGTCGCTCGAGGTGCAGATCTCTGCGACCCGAGCGACCGCGACCCGCGCGACGCAGGAGCTCGCGTCGCTGCGGGAGCGCCTCGAAGCCGCATCGGCTCGGCTCGACGCGACCGAGCAGTCGGTGCGCGCTTCGATCGAGCGCGCCGAGTCGACCGTGCGCGACGCGCTCGCACGCGCCGAGCGCCCGCTCCCCCTCGAGAACCTCGAGGCACGCACCAGCGAGATCGAGAGCGTCGCGCAGACCGCCCGCGCCGGCGTCGCCGCGCTCCGCCAGGAGCTCGCGGAGAACCGCCGTCTCGACGAGGCGCGCGCCGTGCGGCTCACGAGCATCGAGGACCGCGTCACGCGCGTCGAGGACGATCCGCGCCCCGCGGAGCTGCGCCTTCTCCTCGATCGTCTCGAGGCGCGCCTGCTCGCGGGCGAGCGCGATCGAGCGCAGCTTCGCGATCGGCTCGACTCCATCGACGCGCGTGGAGCCACCTCGCCGGCCCGTACCGATGACGGTGCCGTCGAGATCTCGCAGCGCGCGCTCGACCGCCTGGCGGAGCTCGAGCGATCGCTCGAGGAGGTCCGCGCGTCGTCGAGCGTCGACGTGCTCCTGTCGCGGATCGCGGAGCTCGAGTCGCTCGTCGTCGAGAGCGGCCGCCACACGACGAAGGTCGCGGCCGAGCTCGCCGAGCTGGGCGCGCAGCGCGTCGCGCCCGTCACGATCACCGGAGCGCCCGCGCCGGCAGCGTCGACCGGCTCGCTCCGATCGATCGCCGGCATCGGTCCGAAGCTCGAGTCCAAGCTGCGCGCGCTCGGCGTCGACGACGTCGCGGCGCTCGCCGCGCTCTCGGAGGACGATCGCACGCGGCTCTCCCCCGAGCTCGGCCTCAAGCCCGGCAAGCTCGACGGCTTCTGCGCGGCCGCGCGCGACCTGGTCTAGGTCGACCCGAGCGCTCGCCCCGGAGGGCGCGCTCTGGGGCGCGCTCAGCGCGCGGGCGGAGGCGATCGGAGCGGGCGAGCCGATTCTTGGACAGGCTCCGCTCCGAGATCGAGCTCAGCGCCGCGCCATCCAGAGCGCGCGCGAGCGCAGCGCCTCGATCGCGACCGGCAGCCGCGGCACGCCGTTCATCACCGCGAGGTGATCGCGCGCGCCGCCTTCCTCCGAGAGGAAGCGCACCAGCGCCTCGGGCTCCGTGCGCTCGAAGAGCGCGCCGAACACCTCGGGAGCGCGTGTCGGGTTCCGCCGCAGGTACGAGAGGAACACGCGATCGAAGAAGCGCGCGATCGGCGCGTGCACCGCGACGTCTGGCGGCGTCGCTCCGGCATCGGCGGCGACCTGCGCGAGCCTGTCGCACTGCCGCTGGATGAACGCGAACGCATAGCCGGTCGAGGGCTTCGCCGCGCCTCCGCGCAGGCCGATCGGCACGATGCGCGGGCTCGTGCGAGGCGCGAGCTCCGCCGTGCTCATCGGGATGCGCCCGCGCTCGCGACGCACGATCTCGAAGTGAGCGGCCCCGCGCGCCTCGAGCCACGCGCGGATCGTCCGCTCGTACTCCTCCTCCGCGAGCGGCGCGTCGGAGAAGTACGTGTCCTCGACCAGCGCCTCGTCGCGCGCATAGGGCAGCACGTACACGAAGTGCGGCCCGCGCTGCTGCGTCACCTCGAAGTCCATCAGCGTCGCGACCGACGGCTCGAAGATCGGCCGCTCGGTGCGGACGACCCAGCCGACGAAGTGCTGCAGCCACCGCACGTCGTCGCGCTGCGCGCGCTCGTCCGGCGCGCCGCCGCGCGCGTCCCACACGACGCGCGCGCGGAGGCTGCCGTCGCTGGTCTCGACGCGCACCGACGCGCCCTCGTCGTGCATCGTGCCCACGCGCACAC
>JALYRN010000312.1 GCA_030855295.1 Myxococcota bacterium
GCCGCGAGCTGCGCGCCCTCGCCCGCCGCGCGCTCCAGGCGGTCGGCCTCGAGGCGACCCCGCCGAGCGCTGCGCGCCGGCTTGCACGTTCTTGAGCGATCGATCAAGAATCCCCGATGCTCGCCACCATCGCCACGCTCGTCGTCGCCGCTGCCCACCTCGGCTTCATGGCCCTCGAGACCTTTCTCTGGACCACCCCGAAGGTCCGCAAGATCTTCGGCCAGACCGCCGAGCAAGCCGAGCAGACCAAGGTCCTCGCCGGCAACCAGGGCGTCTACAACGGCGCGCTCGGAGCGTGCCTCGTGTGGGCGACCTTCTCGGGGAACACCGACGCGCAGTGCGTCCTCCTCGGCTTCGTCATCGTCGCCGGCCTCTACGGCGCCGCGACCGCGAAGCGCAGCATCCTCTTCGTGCAAGCGCTCCCCGCCGCGATCGCCCTCGCGCTGACGCTGCTCCACCTCTGATCGATCGATCGATCGCGAGCGGCGCGGCCGGGCCAGGGGCCTATCCTGCAGTCGATGGCTCGCTTCTCCGCTCGCGACCTGAGCGTCGGCCATCCCGGCGCGGCGCCGCTCGTCGTCGGGCTGCACCTCGAGCTCGACGACGGAGCGCGGGTCGCGCTCGTGGGCCCCTCGGGCGCGGGCAAGACGACCCTGCTGCGCGCGCTCGCGCTGCTCAGCGATCCGCTCGCCGGAGAGCTCGAGCTCGACGGCCGTGCGCCGCACGCGCACGGGATCCCGAGCTGGCGGCGGCGCGTCGTGCTGTGTGCCCAGCGGCCGACGTTCTTCGGAGGGCGCGTCGGGGACGAGCTCGCGCGCGCGTTCGGGTATCGGGCATCGTCTCGCCCGTTCGAGCCCGACGAAGCGCGCGCGCTGCTCTCGCGCGTCCGGCTCGGCGACGCCTGGGAGCGCGAGGCCGAGACGCTCTCGGAAGGAGAGCGCCAGCGCGTCGCGCTGGTGCGCGCGCTGCTCGTCGAGCCGCGTGTGCTCTTGCTCGACGAGCCGACCAGCGCCCTCGATCCGGACGCGACGCGCGCCGTCGAGGCGCTCCTCGACGAGCGGAGCCGCGCGCATGGGCTGGCGCTCGTGGTCGTGAGCCACGACGAGGCGCAGCGCGACCGATTGAGCGCACGGGCGATCCAGCTGAAGCGGCCGAGCGGGCGCATCGAGGCAAGCGATGGATGAGCCCGCGGCGGGCGCGCTCCCGATCGACGCCCTCCATCTCGCGCTCTCGGGCGTGTTCGTGCTCGCGGCGGGGCTGCTCAGCCTCGCCCTGCGGCTCGGGATCGAGTCCCGCCTCGCCGTCGCGAGCCTGCGCACGGTCGTGCAGCTCCTCCTGGTCGGGTACGTGCTCGGCTGGGTCTTCGCGCTCGAGTCGCCGCTGATCGTGCTCGCCGTCGCGACGATCATGATCGCCGCCGCGGCGCGCGCTGCGGTCGCCCGATCATCGCGCACGTATCGCGGCGCGACGATCGGCGCCTTCGCGATGCTCGCGGTCACCGCGCTCGTCACGACGCTCGCGACGACCGAGCTCGTGATCGGCGTGACGCCGTGGTGGCGGCCTCAGTACGTCATCCCGCTGCTCGGGATGGTGCTCGGCAACGGACTGACCGGGATGAGCCTCTGTCTCGACACGCTGCTCGAGAGCCTCGACGCGCAGCGGGCGCGGGTCGAGACCGAGCTCGCGCTCGGCGCCACGCGATGGGAGGCCGCGCGCGCCCCGCTGCGCGATTCGATCCGCCGCGGGATGATCCCGATGATCAACGCGATGATGGTCGTCGGCGTCGTCTCGCTGCCCGGCATGATGACCGGCCAGATCCTAGAGGGCGCCGATCCCCTCGTGGCGGTGCGCTACCAGATCGTCGTCATGTTCATGCTCGCCGGCGCGACCACGTTCGGCTGCGTGCTGCTCGCGCTGTTCACCTACTCGCGACTCTTCACGGCACGCCACCAGCTCCGTCCGGACCGCATCTCGCGCCGCTGATGGAAAGAAGGCGAGCCGGGCTCGGGGCGCACGCACGACGAACCCAGCTGACCTCGCCGCACCGGCGGCCGCGCGAGTCGCACGACCGGCGATGACGATCAGAACATCAGCTGCAGCTGAGCGGTGCCGCTGTGCACCGTCGTTCCGGGACCGACCGGAGGTCGCGCCGCCTCGCTCGTCGCCGCGGCGTACCGCAGCTGCAGCTTCAGGTGGTTGCCGAGCGCATAGAACGCGAGCTGTCCCTCGTACACCGTCTGTAGATCTCCGCCTGGACCGAGAGCGTCTCCCAGCGCACCTGGAAGTCGGCGCCCACCGTCTGACTCTCCTCGAGCGAGCGTGTCGTGATCGCAGCGCCGGTGATCGGATCGGTCGTGGTGTCGGTCGCGGTGGCCTCGCCGAGGTAGCCGTCGACGCCGATCGAGAACCGGAACGGCACGTGCGCGCCGAGCTGCGGCGTCTCGTCCGCCGAGACCGCGCCGAGCGGGCTCGCCACGATGCGCGCCATGTACATCATGCGGTCGTCGTCGTTGCCGCCCTGATTGATCCGATTGCCGTCGAACGCGACGACGAAATACTCGAGCACGCCGCCGAACGGCGCGCCGTACAGCATCGCGCCGGTATCGCGATCCGCCCGGAAACAGTCGTTCGCCTGCGCGAAGTCCGGGAAGAGCAGCGCCGGCACCGGCGTCGTGAAGGTCCGCGAGAAAGGCGTCGGGAACTGACCGACGCGAAGCCCGATCGCCTCGTGCGGCTGGATGTCGATCTGCATGTCGAGCAGCCGCGCGCTCGCGCCGGCGAGCTCCGGCTGGATCAGAAAACGAACCCACGGCACGAGGACGGTCCCTCGGAGCTGCGGACGCACGACGCGCACGATGAACTCGCTCTCGTCCGACGGGGCGGGTGTCGTCGAGAGCTGATAGCGAAACTGCAGGAGCAGTCCGAGGCGGACGCTCCACGCTCGATCGTGCGTACGCACGTAGGCGCCCTCGTCGGGTGAGAGCCCCGCCTCGACGTCACCGCTCGTCTCGACGGCGGTGATCGATGCTGCGGCTTCTTCGTGTGGGCTCGGAAACGACGGCGAGGCCGCCGTGGCGTCGGCCCGGTCCTGCGCCGACGCGACCAGCGGCGACCACAGTGCGAGTGCGGTGGCCGCCAGCAGCAGCGCTCGGATCATCGCGCTCGCCCGGCTCGATGTGATCGCGCGGCGACCTCGCTCGGGGCGGCGTCTGCGATCGACAGCGCGCGGACGGCGTCGGCGCGCATCGCGAGAAGGGCGCTCGGCGCGATCCCCGCGGCCACGGTCAGCACCACGATGGCGGTCAGCGCGAGCGACTCGCGCGGTCGCAGATCGATCGCGCCCGGACCGAGCACCCGCGCGTCCCGCACGGGGCCGTAGAAGAGCCGGAAGAAGAGCCGCAGCAGCGTGATGCCGTTCAGCACACCGGCGAGCAGCAGGAGCACCGCCACGATCGGATGCGATGCGAGCAGGCCTCGCAGCAGCAGATCCTCGGCGACGAACTGCAGCGATCCGGGCAGCCCGATTGCTCCGATCGCGAGGAGCAGGAACGACGCTGCCAGCCGAGGCATCCGGGTGGCGAGCCCGCCGAAGCGCTCGGTGTCGCTGGTGCCGGCGCGGACCTCCAGCGCCGCGGCGGCGAGCACGAGCCCGGTCGCGGACAGACCGATGCCGAGCATCTGGAGCATCGCGCCGTGGACGCTCTCTGCGTTCGCTTCGGCGAGGCCCACGACCACCAGCGCGACCTGACTGGTGATCACGAACCCGAGCGCACGCCGCAGGTCGGTCTGGCAGATCGCGACCAGTGCCGAGTAGAGAGCGCTCGCGAGCGCGAGCGTCGCGACGATCGGGAGGTCGGCGCGCGCCGCGTCCGGCAGCAGCGGGATCATCACCCGGGCGATCAGGAACGCGCCGAGGTGGGTGCCTGCGATCATCACGGCGATGCCGACGGGACCGCGCTCGATCAGCACCGGCAGCCACACGTGGAAGGGCGCGATCGCGCTGCGGATCAGGACGGCGAACGCGAGGAGCACGAACACGAGCTGCTGACTTGCGACGGGAACCGGCGCGGTGGTGGCGCTCGCGAGGTCGAACGGGAGCTCGGCTCCGGCGCGCGTGCGAGCCCAGCCGATCAGGAGCACGGCCGCGATCATCGGAAGCGAGCCGAGCACCAGGAACACGTCGTAGGTGCGCGCGAGGCGCTGGCGCACGTCTCCGCTGCGCGCGTGGTGGATACGAAGCGCGCCGGGGACCAGGCTCGCGATCCAGAACGCGACGAGCAGCAGTAGATCCAGCGAGCAGTACACGCCGATCGTCGTGGCGAGCACGATCAGCACGGCACTCGCGCCGCCGCCGTCGAGCTCGCGCGACGGCGCGCCGATCAGGACGGCGCAGGCGATCAGCGCTGCGAGCGGCAGGAACGGCGCAGAGAGCCCGTCGATCCCGAGGTGCCAGCGGGCGCCGAGGCCATCGATCGGCGGGGCGACCTCGACGAGCCTCGGGGACGTGGCGCCGTGCAGCAGGATCATGATCGCGACGGCGATCCCGAGCGTGGCGAGGGCGAACGCGAAAGCGACAGCCCGAGAGCGCGTGGGGCTGCGCGTACGAGACGTGACGAGCGCACCGACCGCGGGGAGCACGACCAGGATCGAGAGCAGCGGGATCGCCTCGATCACGAGCGACTCTCCCCCGCAGGCGACCGGGCCGGCGCGTCGAGCACAGCGCTCGGCGCGTCCGGCTCGGCGCCACGCGGCCAGCCGCTCAGCCCAGCGACGACTCGGCGCTCCAGCGCGTCGAGGCCGCGCGAGATCGCGAGAGTGGGACGGACGATCGCGCGCTCGACCAGCTCGTCGACGAAGAACCGCTGCCGCGCGAGCGCATGGAGGCGCACGAGTGCCGACTCGGGCACGAGGCGCGTCCACGCGCCGGCACGCCGCACCGGCGCGCTCGCGAGCGCAGCGCGGATCTCCTGCGCATCGCGCAGCGCCGACGGCGAGCGCAGCAGCTGGAACAGACGCAGCATCACGTGCGCGACCATGTGGATCAGCGTCCAGGTCCAGAGGTGCAGCCCGATCGCGACGAGCATCAGCCCCACCTGCGTCATCGTCGCGTACGCGAGAGCCGACTTCGCGTCGCTCTGGGTGCGACCGACCATCGACGCGTACACCGCGGTGATCGCGCCGACGGTGCCCACCGCCGCGGACGCGATCGGCGATGCCTCGAGCAGCGGAGCGGAGCGGAGCAGCAGATACACCCCGGCGTGCACCGAGAGCGCGCCGTAGAACAACGCGCTCGAAGGCGTCGGCCCCTCCATCGCCCGCGGCAGCCAGCCACCGAGGGGGAACAGCGCCGACTTTCCCATCGTCGCGAGCAGCAGCGCGAGAGCGATGATCGTCGCACCGACGCGAGGAAGCCGCGCCACGTCGAGCGCTTCGACGAGCTCGGCCGACCCCGCGAACTGGTGGAGCAACACGCCCGCGACGAGGAGCCCGACGTCGGCCACTCGATACGTGATCATCACGCGCACCGCGGCGCGCGTCGCGCCCGGCCGCGAGTGATAGAAGCCGACCAGGAGGATCGAGGAGAGGCCGACGAGCTCCCATCCCGCGAACAGCAGGTCGAAGCTCCCGGCGAGCACGAGCACGTGCATGCCGGTCGCGAAGAGGCAGATCAGCATGAAGAAGCGCGCGAAGCCGCGCTCGCGGTGCAGGTACCGCGTCGAGAAGCGCGCGACCATCGCGGTCACGACTTGGGTCAGCAGGAGCATCGAGAGCGACAGCGTGTCGATCAGCGCCCGCACCTCGAACGAGCCGGGCGCGATGCCGAACCACGCCCCGAAGCGGAGATCGATCGGGCGGCCGCCGAGCGCGACCCAGCGCGCGCCGAGCACCAGAGTCAGCAGCAGCGATGCCGAGATCGACCACGTCGTCAGCCCTGCGATCGCGCGCTCGGAGAGCGTCCTGCCGATCGCCATCGACGCGCCGATGATCACGAGAGTGAGGATCGGCAGCAGCGGCACCAGCGCGACGGCGACGCGCAGCTCGGTCGCGCTCGAGACGAGTGACTCGATCATCAGGCGGCCTTCGACGGCAGAGGCTCGATGCGCGCCGGACCGAGGAACCCAGGCTTGCCGGCGTACCACTCGCGCGAGTGTCCGACGATCGGCAGCGGGCGGTGCTCGGGCTCCCAGCGGCGGAGCTCACCCGCCTCGAGCACGTCGATCGCGCCGCTGGCCGGATCGACGCAGGCGAGGCTCACCCAGCCGTTCTGCACCAGCTCCGCGACGCCCGGCTGCCGCGCCGCGATCGCCATGATCGTCGCGGGCGTCGCTTCGATCACGCAGAGGAGCCGCTGCGGCTCGTGGATCTCGGTCATCTGTCGCGGCAGGCCGGTGCGCAGATCGCCGCTGGTGCCCTCCATCACTCCGAGCAGCGCGGCGAGGTTGTGGGGGAGCTTCGTGCCGCTGCCCCACGCATCGGGGTCCACCGACGAGAAGAAGTACTCGAGGCTGATGCCGGCGCCGACCGGCATCGCCGCGGCCAGGATGCGCTCGAGGGTCTCCCCCTGTGGATCGGCCGCGGGGTCGTAGGAGATCAGGAACGCGCGGCGATCGAGGAAGAGCCCGCGCGTCAGCGCACGCCTGCCGACGAAGCACCAAGCGATCGTCGCGTGACCGAGCTCGGGTCGGGCCTGGCTCAGATCGACGGCGCGCTCCTCGACGTGGGCGAGCGCGGCGCCGGGATCCGTCGCGCCGGTCGCGTGCTCGAACCTGCGGCATCGCTCGTGCGCGGAGAGGGCGCGCGCGGAGTCGAGGGCCTCGCGCAGCGCGGTGAGCTCTCGGTGCAGCGGCCCCGGGACGAGATCGAGATCGAAGAGCTCGATGGCGTCGGTCGTGGTGTCGTGCAGCCCACCGATGAACCACGTGCCGTCCGGGATCTCGATCCCTCTCGCGCACAGCCCGACTCGCACCTCCGGGTCGTTCGCCATCGCCGCGAAGGCGCGCGCGTTCGGACCACCGCCGTCGCCGCCGCACGCGCCACAGTCGTACGCCGAGCGGTGTGGGTTGTTGACGCTCGAGGCGCCGTGCCCGAGCGCGACGACGATCGGCGCGACGCCGCTGGTCAGCCCGATGCTCTCGAGCGTCGCAGCGACGCGCGCGATGCGCTCCTCGAGCGTGAAGCCGAGCGCGAGGTCGCCCTCGTGCGAGTGCTCGGCGTGCTGCGCGCGGCGCACCGCGAGCTCGGTCCGCGGCGGCGGCAGCAGCCAGCGCGTGAGCGCGGCGACGAGC
>JALYRN010001217.1 GCA_030855295.1 Myxococcota bacterium
GCATGCGCGTCGCCGCCGAGCCGTCCGCGGCGGGCTGGGACTGGCGCGCCGGCCTGACGACGGCGAGCGGCGAGGCGCTCTCGTTCGACGCGCCCAAGTGCATGTTCCGCGTGCTGCGGGGCGAGCGGGGCCAGGGCGCGCGCGACCCGTGGGTGATCGAGTACTACGCGAGCGAGCGCCGGCCGGCGCGCTCGCTGCTCTACGTGATCGGCTCCGATCTCCAGAGCCCGATGGGCCGCGATCTCGTGCCGATCGAGGGCCGCGAGCGCGCGGGGCGCTTCGTCGCGGATCATCACGGCGACCGAGCGCTCACGTTCGACGAGGTCACGCCCGCGGTGATCGACACGCTCTTCGCGCCGCGCCGCTGACGCGCATCCGTTTGCGCGCTGCGATCGGCGGTCGGACAATCGGCGCGTGGACGCGCGCTCGATCATGGTCGGCCTGGCGGAGAACAACGCGTGGGCGAACCTGCGCCTGCACCGCGCGTGCGCGGAATTGACGCACGAGGAGCACGTCGCGACGCGCACGGGCTTCTTCCCGTCGCTGCGCGGGACGCTCTCGCACATCCTGATCGTCGACTGGTACTACGTCGACGCGCTCGAGGGCGGCACGCTCGGACGCGCCGCGTTCGCGAGCGACGAGCCCCTCGAGACGCTCGCCGAGCTCACGGCCGCGCAGCGCGCGATCGACGCGCGCTTGGTGCGGGTCGCCGGCGAGGTCGCGCTCGACGCCCGCGTCGGCCTCGAGCGCCGCGATCACACGCAGATCGAGACCGCGGGGGACGTGCTCCTGCACCTCTTCCAGCATCAGCTCCATCACCGGGGCCAGGCCCACGCGATGCTCGCCGGCACGCACGTGGTGCCGCCCCAGCTCGACGAATTCTTCCTCACCGCGGAGCTCCCGCTCCGGGAGGCCGAGCTGCGCGAGCTCGGCCTCCGCGTCCGCTGATCGACAGGAGTGCTCGCCCCCGGAGACCTCTCCGCCGCGTTCCGCGGCGCGCGCGCTATGCTGCGCGCCCGCGAATGTCGGTCTGTCCCCAGTGCGGCCGAGAGAACGCCGAGCACGCGCGCTTCTGCTCGAGCTGCGGCGCGGTGCTGGAGCACGCGATCGCCTCGCGCGATCCACTGATCGGGCTGGTCGTCGCCGATCGCTACCGCATCATCCGTCCGATCGGCGAGGGCGGCATGGGCCGCGTCTACCTGGCCGAGCAGCGCATGGGCACCGCGTTCCGCGCGGTCGCGCTCAAGGTGCTGACCACGAGCTTGTCGGACCAGCTCGCGGTCACGCGCTTCTACCGCGAGTGCGAGACCGTCGTGCAGCTCTCGCACCCGAACACGATCCGCTTCTACGACTTCGGTCGCATCGACTTCGAGCTGCCGGGCGGCGGCAGCGACGCGCGGCTCTTCATCGCGATGGAGCTGGTCGAGGGGCGCTCCCTCGCGAAGGCGATCGAGAGCGGCCCGCTGCCGCTGGAGGTCGTCGATCGGCTGGTGCGACAGATCGGCGCCGCGCTGGGTGAGGCGCACCGGCGCGGCATCGTCCATCGCGATCTCAAGCCCGACAACGTGCTGCTCGCGCGCGACGAGGTCGACGGCGTCGAGTTCCCGAAGGTGTGCGACTTCGGGATCGCGAAGAACGGCCAGGGCGAGGGCCCGGAGATCACCGCCCAGGGCACGATCCTCGGGACGCCTGCGTACATGAGCCCCGAGCAGATCACGGGGCTGCCGGTCGACGAGCGCTCGGACGTGTACGCGCTCGCGCTGATGACCTACGAGATGCTCACGGGCGCGCGTCCGTTCGCCGCCCGCACCGCGCTCGAGTGGGCGACCGCGCACATGACGGCGGACCCGCGCCCGTTCGAGGAGTTCGAGGCGACGCGCGAGCTCGCGATCGAGCGACGCGCCGCGATCCTCCGCGCGCTCGAGAAGGAAACGCCGAAGCGCACGCCGTCGGTGCGCCGCTTCGTCGAAGAGTTCTGCGGGATCGACACGCGCAGCAGCGATCCGATCGTGCCGGCCACGAGGCCCCACCTCGATCGCGGCGGCGTCGATCCGACGCTCGCAGCGACGCCGCAGGCGATCTCGCGCACCGGCGCGCCACTGCCGTCGCGCACGAGCGCGCTCTTCCCGACGCTCGCCGTGCTCGGGGCGCTCGCGCTGATCGGTGCGGGCGCGGCGACGGTCTGGGTCACGCTCGGGC
>JALYRN010001218.1 GCA_030855295.1 Myxococcota bacterium
GCCGCGCTTCGTGCGCGTGCGCCAGCGCGCTCGCCGCATCGAGCACGAGCGCGAGCGCCATCGCGGGCGCGAGCGGTCCGCCGGTGAGCGCGCGCTCGAGGTCCACTCCGTCGACGCGCTCGAGCACGAGATAGAGCTCGCCGTCCGCCTCGCCGTAGTCGATCAGCTCGACGATGGAGGGGTGACGCAGCGCGCGCAGCGCCGCGAGCTCGGAGCGATACATACGGCCGATCGATGCGTCTCGTGCGTCGAGCCGCTTCACCACCACGGCGCGCGCGTCGAGGACGGCCTCCGCCTCCCACACCCACGAGGAGCCGCCGCGCCCGAGCGCTCGGCCGAGCCGGTACGCTCGCTCGTCGATCTCGCTGCTGGTCTCGGTGCTCACGTCGCGCTCGCCGCCGACCGAGCATGCCGCATGCCCGCCGCGAGATCGACGGAGACGGGGCCCCGCGCGAGCCGATGCGCTGGCCCGTGGGGGCCTGCCTACAGGACCGCGCGCGGCCGTTGGGGCGCGCCAACAGGCGCATCGAGCCGCCGGATTCTGTTAGGTTTCCGGCAGTGGCCGAGACCGAACGCCAGTCGCGCGCGTCGCTCGTCGGGCTCCGCCGCCTGGGCGCACGCTGGCAGGGCGCGAGCTGCACGTCCGACGACACCGGCGTGCTGACGATCGGATCCGCGGAGGACAACGCGCTCGTCGTCTCGGTCCCGTCGGTGAGCCGCTATCACGTCGAGGTCCGCGCGACGCCCGAGGGCATCGCGATCGAAGATCTCGGAAGCACCAACGGCACCTTTCGCGGCGACGTGCGGATCGTGCGCGCGATCGTACCCGCGCCCGTCGAGCTGCGCCTGGGCGACACGGTCATCACGATCGAAGAGGGCGAGCCGATCGCGCGCGCGCCCACGGAGGACGCGCCGCCCGCGATCCCGGGGCTCGTGGCGGTCAGCGCCGCGATGAGCGACGTCGCGCGGCGCATCGCGCAGGTCGCGCCCTCGGGCGCATCGGTGCTCGTGCGCGGTGAGACCGGGACCGGCAAGGAGGTGGTCGCCCGCGCGATCCACGATCTCTCGCCGCGCGCCGATCGCGCGTTCGAGGTCGTCGACTGCGGCTCGCTGCCGCCGACGCTCATCGCCTCGGAGCTCTTCGGGCACGAGCGCGGCGCCTTCACGGGCGCGGATCGCAAGCGCATCGGCGCGTTCGAGCGCGCGCACGGGGGCACGCTGTTCCTCGACGAGATCGGAGAGCTCCCGCTCGACGTGCAGCCGGCGCTGCTCGGCGCGCTCGAGCGTCGTCGCTTCCGTCCGCTCGGCGCCTCGCGCGAGGTGGACGTCGACGTGCGCGTGATCGCCGCGACCCACCGCGATCTGCGCGCCGCGGTCAACGACGCGAGCTTCCGCGCCGACCTGTACTACCGGATCGCCGTGACGCGGATCGAGATCGCGCCGCTGCGCGAGCGACCCGAGGACATCGAGGCGCTCGTCGCTCATTTCGTGCGCGAGGTGCGCGATCCGTCGGCGCCGTCTCCGTTCGGCTGGGCCGCGATGGCGGCGCTGCGCGAGCATCGCTGGGCCGGCAACGCCCGCGAGCTACGCAACGTGGTGGAGAGCGCGCTCGCGATGGGGCGCATCGAGCTCGACGGTGCGCCCTCGGCGGAGCTGGCCGGCGACGATGCGCGGGCCTCGTACCGCGACGCGCGCGCGCTCGCGGTCGAGCGCTTCGAGCGCGCATTCCTCACGGAGCTGATGGCCGAGGCAGCGGGCAATGCATCGGAGGCGGCGCGCCGCGCGCGCATGGATCGGCCTTATCTCCTGACGCTGCTGCGAAAGCACGGGCTGCGGTGAGCGATCGGCGCGGCGCGGTGCGTGCTAATTCTGCAGCGATGCTCCGCGCTTGCTCGCTCGCTCTGCTCGCGGCTTCGTTCGCGGCGATCGTGCTCGCAGGCTGCGGCGCGGAGAGCACGCGGTTCGAGGTGGTCTTCGCCGACCGAGCGCTGCGTGACGCGAGCGCCGCGGTCGAGATCACGCTGCGCGCGGGCGACTGCGCGACCGGTGAGCTCCTCTGGCGACGCGTGGTGCGACGCGACGAGCAGCCCACCGAGCTCCCGCCCGCGCTGAGCCGCGGCCGCGCGTACTGCGTCGAAGCGATCGCGCGCGACGCGACGTGCGCGGTCGTCGCGAGCGCGAGGGCGCCGAGCGCAGACG
>JALYRN010001219.1 GCA_030855295.1 Myxococcota bacterium
GCGCGACGTCGCGTACACCGTGCTGCGCGAGCTGATCGACAACGCCGACGGCGGCCGAGGCATGATCGCGACCGAGCTGCTCGTGGTCGGCAGCGGCGCGCTCGAGCGGCGCGTCCACTCGCTCGCCGAGCACCCCGCGCTCGCGTCCCGCGTGATGCCGGTGCTGCCGCTCGGGCCGCCGGTGCCGCACCAGAGCTGGATCACGCTCGCGCCACCGGGCGACGTCGTGGTGCCCGAGCACGTGCCGGCGCCGGCGCCGCCGTCCGAGCGCAAGATCGCGCAGCTCCGCGGGATGGTGCGCGTCGCGCAGGGGCTGCCGCCGCTCGAGGCGGTGCCCGAGCTGACGGTCGGCATGGAGGACGTCGACGCCCGCATCGAGCAGCTCTTCGCGCACGCCGCGAACGACGGCTCGGTGTTCGCGGTGCTCGTCGGCGAGTACGGCGCCGGCAAGACGCACCACCTGCTGCACCTCGAGGCGCGCGCGCTCGCGGATCAGCGCCCGGTGCTGCGCCTCGCGGTCGAGCGGCTCGACGAAGATCTCGGCAACCCCCAGCGCCACCTGCGCCGCCTGATCGAGAACGCAGTGCTGCCGATGCGCCGTCGCGCCTCGCCGATCGATCGCCTCGAGGCGTGGCTGCGCGCGCCCGCGACCCGCAAGCGGCTGCGCGCCGCGCTGATCGCGATCGCCGAGGGCGGGACCGACGGAGCGCGCGCCGCCGAGCGCGCGCTGCGCAACGCGAGCGACGACGATCTCGACGACGCGACGGTGCTCGAGACGCTCGGCGCGCTCGACCTGACCGACAAGCCGAGCAATCCGTCGTACCGCAAGGACGCGTACGGGCGCCTGCACCTGTGGCTCGATCTCCTCGCGCGGCTCGAGGGCTGTGAGGGCCCGGTGCTGATCCTCGACGAGGCGGAGAACCTCTATCGCGCCGGCGTCTCGCGCGCCGAGCGCCGCACCGCGCTGCGCTCGCTGGGCTTCTACTGCGGCGGCGCGCTCCCGCGCGCGTGCGTCGTGCTCGCCGTCACTCCCGACACGCTCGCGTCGCTGCGTGAAGAGGCAGGCGAGCTGCTCGACGAGATCGCCGAGCAGTCGACGCTGCTCCCGACGGAGGACGTCGCGATGCTGCGGCGCCGCCTCCTGAAGTCGCGCCCGATCCCGGTGACGAAGCTCGGCAAGGACGCGCTCGCCACGCTCGCCGAGCAAGCGCACGGCCTCGCGCGCGCCGTGCACGGCAAGAAGGTCGATCGCGACTGGGATGCGTTCGCCGCGCGCGCGGTGCGCGAGTCGACCACCCCGCGCGAGCTGCTCCGCCGCGTGATGCTCCGCGAAGAGCGCCTCGCCTGGACACGCTGAGGTAGACCAGCTCTCCACATAACGACCCGATCACGAGGATCGCAGCGCGGCCCGGAGCTCCCGTACGGCTGCGATCTGATCGGGGCGGGGAACGAGACGCGCGACCAGCGCGAGATCCAGGTCCGCGAGCAGCGCGCTCTGCTCGTGCTGCTCGTATCGATCATCGCGGAGGACGTGGACCGCGATGCGGCCGTCCTTCCAGATCCAGACCTCGGGCACGCCGAGCCCGCGCCACACCTCGAGCTTCGCCCCGACATCGGATGTCCAGACCACCTCGATCGCGAGGTCCGGCACCGAACGCGCGCTCTCGCCGAGCGTGTAGCACTCGTCCGCCTCCGCGCCGCGATCCGCGCCCCGAACCGTCCACGACCCGTACGCCCGCAGATCGAGCCCGCGCTCCTCGGCATAGGCGGTGAGGAGCTTGTCGATCATCCGCGACATCGACTCGTGCTCGGGAGAAGGCGACATGATCCAGAGCGTGCCTCGGAGATAGACCATCGACGGTGCGCGGTCCTCGCCGCGCGCGGCGAGCAACGCCTCGTACTGCTCCAGAGGTACGCGACGGAACACGACGCAGTGATCGACCCGCCCCGGATCGGGAGCGATCGGATCGTGTGCCGCATCGACCATCACTCCAGCCTATTCCCTGCGGCCGCCCACCGCCACGCGCCGCGCCGATCAGCGCGTGATCGTCAGCGGCGCGCTCTCGACGGTGCCCACGCCGCGCACGTCGATGCGAACCGTCATCGTGCCGGGCTGCCGCGGCAGCTCGATCTCGAGGCGGTCCGGCGTGGCGCTGCGCACGCGCACGCGCTCGGTGCCGATCGTCACGACGGTGCGCC
>JALYRN010001220.1 GCA_030855295.1 Myxococcota bacterium
GCGCGGAGCTGGAGCGCGAGGATCGCGGCCGTCCGCTGATCGCTGGCGCGCTCCCGCGCCCGTCGAAGCAGAGAGCGCGCGCCGCGAGCAAGGAGCGCGCGGTCGGGTTCGTGGCGCCCGCCGGGCTGCGGGTCGTGATGTTCGGCGGCAAGGGCGGCGTCGGCAAGACGACGTGCGCGGCGGCCGCGGCGATCTCGATCGCCGAGCGCCATCCCGATCGCCGCGTGCTGCTGCTGTCGACCGATCCCGCGCACTCGCTCGGCGACGCGCTCGAGCTCGAGGTCACGGACGCACCGCTCGCGGTGCCCGGCGTGCGCGGGCAGCTCGAGGCCCGCGAGCTCGACGCGAGCGCGGAGCTCGCGCGTCGCCGCGAGCAGTACGCGCGCGCCGTCGATCGTCTCTTCGACGCGCTGCGCGGCGGATCGCGCCTGGAGGCCACCTACGACCGAGCGATCGTGCACGACCTGATCGAGCTCGCCCCGCCCGGGATCGACGAGATCGTCGCGACGGTGGCGCTCCTCGACGCGTTCGATCCCGGCGCGCTCCCGGCGGGATTGGTCGGCGCGAGCGCGTCGCCGCCGTACGATCACGTCATCGTCGACACCGCGCCGTGGGGCCACACCGAGCGGTGGCTGCAGCTGCCGGCGCACGCGCGCGAGTGGGTGAGGTCGCTGCTCGCGGTGCTGCTCGAGTATCGGCGTGTGATCGGGCTCGGCGACCTGGCCGAGGATCTCGTCGCGCTCTCGCGGGGGCTGGGGCGGCTCGTCGAGTCGTGGCGCGACCCGGGGCGTACCGCCTTCGTACCGGTGACGCGCGCCGCGGCCCTGCCCCGCCTCGAGACGATGCGCATGCGGCGGTCGCTGCAGCAGCTCGGGATCGACGTGCCCTCGATCATCGTCGACGCGGTGCACGACGACGTCAGGCTGTGCGACCGCTGTGACACCGCGCGCGAGATCGAGCTGCGCGAGATCGCAGCGCTGCGCGCCGAGCTCGGGCCGAGCGCGCCCAAGCTGGTGCGCGCTCCTCTGCGGGCAGCTCCGCCGCGGGGCGTCGCAGCGTTGCGCGGGTGGGCCTCCACGTGGGAAGTCATGTGGTCGTGACCGACGGAACCAGCGTGTATGCCTATTGCGTGGTCGGCGGGCCCCGCGCGCCCTCGCTGCGAGGCGCCCCGCCCGGCGTGCCCGGGAGCTCGACGACCCGCCTGCTCGACGTCACGGGCGACCTGCGGCTCGTGGTCGCCGACGTGCCTGCCGGCGCCTGGTCGGAGGACGCGATCTCCGAGGGGCTGCGCGACGTCGAGTGGGTCTCGGAGCGCGCGCTCGCCCACGAGGCGACCATCGCGCACTTCCTCGACGCCGACGCGCTGATCCCGATGAAAGCGTTCACGCTGTTCCGGAGCGAAGAGCGAGCGCGCGCGCACGTGCTGGAGCGCGAGGCCGACGTGCGCGCGGCGATGGAGCGCGTCGCGGGATGCGTGGAGCTCGGCGTCCGGCTGCGCTTCGACGAGGAGGCGTCGCGGCGCGCGCAGGTGGCGGCGGCCGCGGGCGAGAAGCCGTCGAGCGGCGCGGCGTTCCTGGCGCGCAAGAAGGGGCTCAAGGAGTCCGCGATGCGCGCGCGCCAGGACGCGATGGATGCCGCGCGATCGGCCGCGGAGCAGATTGCGGCGCACGCGCGAGAGATGCGCGTCCTTCCGCCCCCCGAGGGGATCGGCGCGACCTCGCTGCTGATCGAGACCGCGTGCCTGGTCGAGTCGAGCGGGCGCGAGGCGCTCGAGCGCGCGGTCGAGGCGATGCGCGTGGACATGAGCGCGCGCGGCGTCGACCTCGAGGTGACGGGCCCGTGGGCGCCGTACCACTTCATCGGAGCGCGCACGTGAGCGCCGGCGACCGCATCCCGCCGACGCTCGAGGGCGCGGAAGAGCTCCTGCCGCCCGACACGTCGCTGCTCGACCTGGTCGACAACCTCCTCGACAAGGGCCTGCTCGTCCACGGCGAGCTGGTGCTCGGCCTCGCGGGCGTCGATCTCGTCTATGTCGGCCTCAGCGCGGTGATCTGCGCGTCGGACAAGATCCTGCCGCGCAAGCCGCGCCTGGAGGACCCGCCGTGACGGCGTGGTGGGCGCTCGCGATCGTCGATCGCGCGCCGGGCGCGCTCCCGGCGTGCACGCTCGGCGAGGGCGTGCTCGAGGTGCTCGAG
>JALYRN010000313.1 GCA_030855295.1 Myxococcota bacterium
GGAGTGCTCGCCCCGGAGGGCGCGCACGGGAGCGCGCGCTTCGCGGCCTGCAGGAGTGCTCGCCCCGGAGGGCGCGCACGGGAGCGCGCGCTTCGCGCGTGGACGGAAGCGCCCGGAGCGGGCGAGCCGATCAATCGCGCGTGGACGGAAGCGACCGGAGCGGGCGAGCCGATCAATCGCGCGCGGACGGAAGCGACCGGAGCGGGCGAGCCGATGATTGGACAGGCTCTGATCGGTCGACTCAGGGCGCGAGCTGGAACGGATAGATGCTGCCGAGCCCGAGTTGCTGCGTGAGCTCGTCGAGCGCGCGGCGCGACTCGTCGAGCAGCTGCGGGTCGGCGAGATCCTTCGCCTCGAGCCGGTCGCGGTAGTGCGTCTCGACCCAGCGCACCAGCCGCGCGTGGGTGTGCTCGTCGATGCGGCACGACGGAGCGATCGCCGCGACCTCCTCGGGCCCGAGCACGACGCGAAGCCGCAGGCACGCGGGGCCGCCGCCGTTCCGCATGCTCTGGCGGAGATCGAAGACCTTCACCTCCGAGAACACGCCCTGACCGACGAGGCGATCGAGGAGCGCGGCGACGCTCGGGATCTCGCGGCACTCCTCGGGCGCGACGAGCACACGCCCTCCCCCCGGCGGCGTGAGGATCTGCGAGTTGAACAGGTAGCTCCGGACCGCGTCGTCGACCGTGACGTCGCGATCGAGCACCTCGACCGGCTCGAGATCGGGCACGCGCTCGAGGATCGCGCGCAGCGCGGCGTCGCGATCGCGGAACGCGCGCTCGTGGAAGAAGAGCAGCCGCTCGTGGCCCACCGCGATCACGTCGTTGTGGAAGACGCCCTCGTCGATCACCGAGGGCTCCTGCTGCACGAAGATCGCGCGATCATCGCCGAGGCCGTGCAGGCGCGCGACCGCGCGCGAGGCCTCGAGGGTCTGGCGCGCCGGGTACTTCCGCGGCGCCGTCTCGTCTCCGCCGATGCCGCGCCGGCCGTACACGAAGAGGTGCACGCCGGACGCCGCATCGGCCGAGCGCAGCCGCGTGTGGTTCGCGGCGCCCTCGTCGCCGAAGGCCTGCCCCATCGCGACGTGGTCGTGCACGACGAAGCGCGCCTCGTCTCGGAAGATCGCGCGCAGCGTCCGCGCGGTCTGCTCCGGCTCGATCGCGCGATGCGGGCGATCGATCAGGTTCGCGGGCGTGAAGTGCACGCGCCCGTCGGCCGTGTCGGCGCTCGGCGCGACGGTCGCCGCGTTCGCGGTCCACATCGCCGACGCCGACGAGCAGAGCGCGAGGAGCGTCGCATCCTCGCGCCCCGCGCGCTCGATCACCTGGGCGTCCGATCCCGAGAAGCCGAGCCGGCGCAGCGTGCGCAGGTCGGGCCGCTGGTGCGGAGGCAGCACGCCCTGCACCAGGCCGAGCTCGGCCAGCGCCTTCATCTTCGCGAGGCCCTGCAGCGCCGCGTGGCGCGGTGAGCTCGCCGCGCCGAGGTTCTTCGTCGACGCGACGTTGCCGTACGACAGGCCCGCGTAGTTGTGGGTGGGGCCGACCAGCCCGTCGAAGTTCGCCTCGGTCGCCTTGGCCGTCATGAGGAGCGCATGGTAGCGCGTGGCGCGGTGACGCCGCGGCTCTCGATCCTGCTGCCGTACCGCGACGTCGAGCCGACGATCGACGAGGCGATCGCGAGCGTGCTCGAGGAGCGCGAGGTGCCGCTCGAGCTGATCGCGATCGACGACGGCTCGCGCGACGGCAGCGCCGCCCGCGTCGCGGCGTGGGCCGCTCGCGATCCCCGGGTGATCGCGATCACCGGAGAGGGCGCCGGGATCGCGCGGGCACTGTGCCGAGGCGCCGAGCGCGCGCGGGGCGCGGTGATCGGCCGGATGGACGGCGACGACGTGTCACTTCCCGGAAGATTCCCCGGGCAGCTCGATCGGCTCGCGCAGGACGACGCGCTCGCCGTGGTGGGCGGCCTCGTCGAGGCGTTCCCGGCGAGCGCCGTGCAAGGCGGCCTCGAGCGCTACCTCGAGTGGCAGAACGCGCTCCGCACTGCCGAGGAGCACGCGCGCGATCTCTTCGTCGAGGCTCCGCTCTGCCATCCCTCGGTGTGCCTGCGCCGCGAGGCGCTCGAGGCGGTCGGCGGCTTCCGCGAGGTCGACGGGCCCGAGGACTACGACCTCTGGCTGCGCCTCGACGCGGCCGGATGGGGCCTCGCGAAGATCGATGCGCAGGTGCTGCGCTGGAGACAACGTGAGGGTCGCCTCACGTTCACCGATCCACGGTACTCGCTCGAGCGCTTCCGCGCGGTGAAGGCCACGTACCTCGCGCCGCGGCTGCGCGCGATCGGCGCGCGATCGCTCGCGTGCTGGGGCGCCGGTCCGACGGGACGGCGCCTCGCGCGCGCGCTCGAGCGCGAGGGGGTGCGCTTCTCTCGCTTCGTCGACATCGATCCGCGCAAGATCGGCCGCATCGCGCGAGGCGCACCGATCGTCGACGCCGATGCGATCGATCCGGCGCGCGACTTCGTCGTGGTCGCGGTCGGCGCCGCGGGGGCGCGCGCGCTCGTCCGCGCCGACCTCGAGCGCCGCGGCTTCATCGAGGGCCGCGATTTTCTCTGCGCGTCCTGATTCGATCGACCGGCGACGCGCGCGAGGCGCTCGTATACTGCGCGGCGTCATGGCCTACGAAGCGCGCTTCCGTTGCGTCGCCGGCTGCGCGGGGACCTACCCGCTCGATCAGGTGATCTATCACTGCCCGACCTGCGGAGAGCTGCTCGAGGTCGCGCATGATCTCGAGGCGCTGCGCGACCGGAGCGCCGCCGCGTGGATGCGCCTCTTCGACGAGCGCTGGATGAGCACGCGCTGGCCCTACGGCAGCGGGGTCTGGGGCAAGAAGGAGTGGGTCGCCCCGGGCGTGCGCGAGGAGTGCGTCGTCTCGATGGCGGAGGGCGGCTCGAACCTGTTCTGGGCGGAGCGCTACGGGCGCTCGCTCGGCGTCGACGATCTCTGGCTGAAGCTCTGCGGCAACAGCCACACCGGCTCCTTCAAGGATCTCGGGATGACCGTGCTGGTCAGCGTCGTGCGGCAGATGATCGCCGACGGAAAGCCGATCCGCGCGATCGCGTGCGCGTCGACCGGCGACACGTCGGCGGCGCTCGCCGCGTACTGCGCCGCCGCAGGGATCCGCGCGGTCGTGCTGCTCCCGAAAGGAAAGATCTCGACCGCGCAGCTGGTGCAGCCGCTCGCGAACGGTGCGCTCGTGCTCGCGCTCGACACCGACTTCGACGGCTGCATGGCGCTCGTGCAGCGGCTCGCGCTCGAGCCCGGCGTGTACCTCGCGAACTCGATGAACTCGCTGCGCCTCGAGGGGCAGAAGACGGTCGCGCTCGAGATGTGCCAGCAGTTCGAGTGGCAGGTGCCGGACTGGGTGATCATCCCGGGCGGCAACCTCGGCAACGTCTCCGCGCTCGGTGCGGGGTTCGAGATGATGCTCGCGCTCGGGCTCATCTCGAAGCGGCCGCGCCTCTGCGTCGCCCAGGCGCAGGCCGCGAACCCGCTCTACCGCGCATACCAGAGCGGCTGGGCCGACCTCGAGCCGATGATCGCCGCGCAGACGGAGGCGAGCGCGATCCGGATCGGCAACCCGGTCTCGTTCCGGCGCGCGGTCCGCACGCTGCGCGCGTTCGACGGAGTCGTGGAGCAGGCCAGCGAAGAGGAGCTCTCGGAGGCGGCCGCGGCGGCCGATCGCACCGGCACCTACGCGTGCCCGCACACCGGCGTCGCGCTCGCCGCGCTCGAGAAGCTGGTCGCGCGGCGCGACATCGCGAAGGACGCGCGAACGGTCGTGGTCTCGACCGCGAACGGGCTGAAGTTCACCGACTTCAAGGTGCGCTACCACGAGGGCCAGATCCCGGGCGCGAGCGCGCGCAGCCGCAACGTGCCGGTCGAGCTCGCGCCCGACTACGAGCAGATCAAGCGCGCGGTGCTGAGCGACCTCGATCGCAGCGCGTGATCATCCGCCGGAGCGCTCGCCCCGGAGGTCCCGGACGGAAGCGCGCGAAGCGCGTGTACGGAAGGGACCGGAGCGGGCGAGCCGATGATCGTGCTCGTCAGGTCGCGAGGCGCGCGCGGTGCTCGCGCGTGAGGTTCACGAGCCGCAGCCGCACGTCGTAGCGACCGTCCTCGCGGCGCTTCGATCCGATCGTGCGGCCCTCGAGCGAGAGCTCGCCGTCACTGCGCGTGAGCCGCAGCGAGATCGGCGCGCCCGGCGCGTACGGATGACCGAGCACGACGTGCAGGATCTCACCTGCGAGCGACGAGGCCTCGCCCTCGCCTCCCCGGGCGTCGCGGACGGGACCGAGCGTCACTTGCGCGCCTTCGCGCTGCGCATCGCGTTCCGCGCCTCCTTGAGGTCGGCCTCGCGGCGGACCTTCTCGCGATCGTCGCCGATCTTCTTGCCCTTCCCGAGCGCGATCTCGATCTTGACCCAGTCGCGCTTGAAGTAGACCCGCACCGGGACGATCGTGTAGCCCTTCGTCGCGATCCGGCCCCGCCACTTCTCGAGCTCGTGCGCCTTGAGCAGCAGCTTGCGGGTGCGCCGCGGATCGTGCCCGAACGCGGTCGCCGGCCCGTAGGTCGGGATGTACATGTTGTAGAGGTTGAGCTCGCCGTTGTGCTCGATGCGCGCGAACGCGCCCTCGAGATCGGCGCGCCCCGCGCGGAGGCTCTTCACCTCCGAGCCCGTCAGCACCATGCCGGCCTCGAGCCGATCCTCGAGCTCGTAGCGATGCGTCGCCTTCGCGTTTCGCGCGACGAGCTTCTCGCCGGGGGCATCCTTGCTGGCGGTCTTGGCGGACATGGTCGTCGGGCGGGCGGTCGTCGGGCGGGCGGCCGAGGACATAGCACCGGAACACCACGCGCACGAAGGCGCGTTCATACTCGCTCGCCGTGCGCTGCTCGCTCCCTCGCCTCCGCCTGCTCGCGATCGCGCTCTGCGCGGCCGGCTGCGGAGGCTCGGGCTCGCAGCTGCCCGACTACTCGGAGTGGCTGCACGCGGGCGTCGATCCGAGCGCCGAGGCCGACGCGCTGCTCGCCGGCCTCGAGCGCGCGGGCTACGCGCTCGCGCAGCGAATCGACGGTGCGGGCTGGGTCGCGCTCGAGGCCCGTCGCGGCGACGAGATGCGGGCGATCCGCGTGGTGACCTCGCGCGGCGCGGCGCTGGTGCTCGACTCGCACGAGGCCGACGGAGTCCTGCCGCGCCACGGTCGCATCTCTCTCGTCGCGCCGGCGCGCGACCTCGATGGCGACGGCGGCGCAGAGATCATCATCGGCGCCGAGCACGGCGAGCAGACCTGCCTGCTCCCGTTCCGCGTCGCCGAGGACGGCGAGATCAGCCCGCTGGTGCCCGACCTCGGCGAGCTCGGCGCGGGCGCCTGCGTGGAGTCGCTCCGGGACGTCGACGGCGACGGACGGCTCGAGGCGATCGCGGTGTTGCGCCTGTCTCTGCTGGCGCGCGGCGAGGTCCCGACGGTCGAAGCGCCGCTCGAGCTCGACGAGCACGGGCGCTATCGCGCGGGACCGCCCGCGGTGAGGTTCGTCGAGCAGGAGCGCGCCGCCCGCGCGCAGGGCCTCGACGTGGCCGTCCGCGAGGTCGACGCCGAGCGCGTGTACCGGCTCGCGATCGAGCTCGCGGCGCTCGCGCGCATCGCGGGGAACGGTCGCGAGGCCCAGCTCGACGCGTTCGACGATGCGATCGGTCGGATCGCGCTCGACGAGCAGCGCACGGCCGACGTCCGCGCGGCGCGAATCGTGATCGAGCGCGGCTGGAGCGTCCCGGCGCCCCAGTAGCGGGAGGATCCCCTCGGCGCCGGAGCCGCTACTTCTCGGCGCCCGCGAGCGCCATCACGTGCACGCTCGTCGCGCCCCCCTCGCGCAGCGCGCGCGCCGCCTCGCCGAAGGTCGCGCCGGTCGTGCGCACGTCGTCGATCACGACCACTCGGTCAGGGGTGGTGCCGACCGCGCGGAAGGCGCCGACCGGTGCGCACCTCCTGGCGGCGGCGTCCAACGACGTCTGGTCGGGGCGGTCGGCGACCCTGCGCAGCAGCGCCACGGCACCTTCACCGGCCATCAGGCGTGGCAGCTCCACGCCGCGTTCCCGCAACCGCCGCCGCGTCGACGGTACCCAGGTGACCGGCCAACCGACGGGAAGCGGCAGCCGTACGCGCAACAGCGCGCCCAGTGGTGCGGCGGCGCAGTAGCGTCCCGCCACCTTCATGCCCCGGACCGCGTCGGCGATGACGCCGTCGTAGGCGAACGCTCCCAGCGCCGCCGTGCCGGTTCCCAGGACCTCGAACCCACGGTCGGGCAGCGCCAGCAACGCGGCCGCTGCAGCGCAGCTGGCGCACAGCCCGAACGCGGTCGGCTGTGCGCAGGCGGCGCAGCGCGGCGGCAGCAGAGCATCGAGCAACAGACCCATCCGCCGACGGTAGGCCAGGCCTGGCGAGACCTGGCGGTCGGGTTGGGCATGCCTGTGGACGCCGGCTACCGGCGACTCAGGGCAGCAGCGCCTGGGGTTGCAGGGCCACGATCCCGGTGGCGCCAAGAGCGCGCAGGTCTCCGAGGCGCGACCACAGCTGGTCGGCGATCACGACGAAGTGCACGGCGACCAGATCCTGGCGGCCGGCCAGCGGCAGCACCGTTGGCGACGCCAGTCCGGGAAACACCGTGCGCAGGTCGTCCAGGCGTTCACGCGGCACGTGCAGCATCACGTAGCGGTGCCGCCGGGCGGTCAGCACCGCCTCCATTCTCAAGCTCAGGTCATCCAGTCCTGGCGTGCCGCTGCGCCGGACGAACAGCGCCTGGCAGGACTCGATGCGTTCCAGCACCCGCAGGCGGTTGGTCATCAGGCTGGTGCCGGTCTCGCGCAGGTCGACGATGGCATCGGCGAGGCCGGCGGCGCATACCCCCTCCAGCGCCCCGCCCATCGCCACCACGGTCACGTCGATCCCCTTGGCCGTGAAGAACCGGCGGGTCACCTGCGGCAGGTGCGTCGCCACCACCGCTCCGGCAAGGTCACCGACCCCGTTGCGGCCGTCGTCGTCGCGGCTGGCAACCACCAGGTCCGAGCGGCTGAAGCCCAAGGGCAGGGCCAGCAATGCCGTGAGGTCGTACTCGTCGACGATGTCGGTGGCGAGGAACGCCGCATCGAGCTGACCGGCAGCGAGGGCGGCGGCGGCATCGCGCGGTCGCATCTCGATGAGCTCCATGCCCTCGAC
>JALYRN010000314.1 GCA_030855295.1 Myxococcota bacterium
CGATGCGCTCGACGTGCAGCGCGCGGAGCCGCGCCCAGAGCTGCTGCGCCGCGACGTCGTCGATCGCCACGCACGCCCGTGTCGAGCCGCTCGTCCGCTCGAGCCGTGACACGTGCGCGCTGGTCTCGGGGCAGGGCGTGCCGCGCGTCACGATCGTCCGGTGTCGCATCCCCGGGCTCGCGCCTCGCTGCACGTGCTCGACGATCAGCGCCATCGGCGGCGCCTCGGGCAGCGGCGCGCAGCGAGGCAGCGGCCGCTCGGTGGTCTGCGCCCACGCGCTCGCGGGCGACGCCGCGATCGACGCGAGCGCGATCGCGTACGCGCACGAGCGACACCAGCGCCGGCGGAGCCTCACGCGGGCATCGTAGCGCGCGCTCGGAAGAGCGCCGGGGCTTCAGTCGCAGAGTCCGTCGATGACGCCGTACCCACCCGGGATGAAGTAGTCGGTGCCGGGCTGCATGCCGAACACGTCGCAGACGGTCGCGACGAGGTCGGCGGCGCGCGGCTTGCGGCTCGTCGCCTCGCCACCTTCCTCTCGGATGTCGACCGGCAGACCCTCGGTCGAGGGCAGCTCGAATCCGCCGATCTGCCGGTTGCCGGAGATGCCGCCGCCCGAGAGGATCACGCTCGTCACGGCGTTGTGATCGTCGCCGTAGCTCCACGCGTCGGGCTCGTCCTGGCTCGGACCGCGCGGCCAGGTGCGGTTGAACTCACTCTGGATCACGACGAGCGTGTCGTCGTAGAGCGAGCGATCGGGACGGTCGGGCGAGGGCGTCGCCTTCATCTCGCCCATCATGCGCGCGATGATGTCGAGCTGCGCGCGGGTCGCCGCCGTCGCCTCCGCCACCGAAGCGCCATTGTGATAGTCGTAGTAGCGCTCCGGCAGACTGGCATACACGGCGCTCGTCACGTTGCTCTTGAGCAGCCGCAGGATCCATTCGCAGCTGTTCGTCATGTCGACGCGCCCGTTCGCGAGACCGAACGTGAAGTCGTACATACCGAACCCACGCAGGTGGTCGGGCTTCTCGATCGTGGTCGGCGTCACGGCCTCGACGGCCGTCACCACGTCGGTCGCGAGCGTGCGGCTCACGGCCGCGTAGCTCCCGTAGATCTGCTCGAGCACGTCGCGCGTCCCGCCGCGCGTCCCGGCCCCGAGGCCGCGGGTCCGCTCGAGCAGGAGCTCGTCGACGTGGGTGAGGCCCACGGTCCCGAGCGAGCCCGTGCCGTCGAAGCTCGGCAGCTCGACGGCGCGCCGCCCGTCCGCGTTGCGCCACCGGCGGTGCCGCCCGGAGTCGGACGAGAAGAGCTCGGCGAGCGAGCCGACCGTCGGGATCACCGCCGGAGTCGCCTGGGCGGGCAGGCCGGGCGACTGCGGCACTCCCTTGGTGTTGATTGCCACGCACGGAATCGGCCGTGTGCTGCCGAACCGCGCGTGGAGGTGATTGGCGACCACCGAGAGGAGCGCCGGCGCGCGATACGCTTCGCCCGCGACACCACACATCGCGGCGACGTACGCGGCCGAGTGCGCGAAGCTGCCCTGATCGATCCCGTGGAGGATCGACGTGCTGGGGCCGAGCCCGTAGTGCAGCCAGCTGTAGCCCATCGGGCTCGTGCGGTAGCCGTCGCGGTCGCCGGGATCGGCAGGGTTCCAGTTGACGCCCATGCGCAGCGGCGCGAAGCCGCCGGAGTCGCCGTCGAGGGTGATGGTGTCCTCGGGTCGGAAGAAGATGGGCTCACCCATCGCGCTCCGCGGCGCCGGGATCGTCGTGCGGATGTCGGCGTCGCTCATCGGCACGAAGATCGGATAGAAGCGAACGCCGCCCGGTAGATAGAGCACGAGCAGCCGCGAAGGTCCGTCCGCGGCTCCGCACGCCGCGCGCGCGGGCGAGAACGCGGTCATGCGGTCGAGCAGGGCGAGCTGCGCGGCGCCGAGCGAGGCGGCGAAGAGGCGACGTCGGGTCAGCTTCGAGGTCATGTCCGGCTCCGTCCGTTCAGAAGGTGATGAAGAGGGGATCTCGCGCGAGCGCGGTGCAGACCTGCACCCAGCCGTCGCGCGTGCTGCTCGCCGACGCGGGGACGAAGACGCGCGTGAAGAGCGCATCGACGTCGGTCTCGCTCGCGGTCTCGTGCAGGAAGCGCTCGCGCAGGTACGCGACGTTCGCGCGGATGTCGGCCTCGTCGTCGGGGAGGCTCGCGGTCGGCGTCGCGCGCGCGAAGAGCGCCTCGCTGCGCGCGTCGACCGCGCTCACACACGCGCCCTGCACCAGCTGCGTCCAGGTGATCAGCGACGACGGCGACCACGTCGGCTCCGGCATGCGCTGCTCCAGGTACGAGGGCCCGCCGAGCATCAGATACGCCTGCCGACGCGCGGCGTCCTGGTAGTCGATCCGCGTCGGTGAGTCGGGCGCGAGGGGCGCGATGCCGTCGACTCGCAGCAGGGGCGGCACGCCCGCGTGGGGCTCCTGGCCGAGCGCGATCTCCAGCGCGTTGATCGCCTCGTCGGCGCTCAGCCGACGCACGGTCGTCGCGTCGGGATCGGGCCCGTCACGGCCGGTGGGCGGCGGCGGGAGATCGCGGATCCAGGCGCGCACCTCGTCCATCGTGACCTCGGTCGCGCCGCGCGCGGCGAGCGCCACGAAGGAGTCGCCCGCGAGCGGCATCTGCGCGTACGCGCCCGTGCTCCGTCCCTCGAGGAGCGCGACCAGCGGGCTCGCGTCGGGGTCGCCGCGCACGACGTAGCGGGCGTCGTACGCGAGCAGATCCTCGAACGCGCTCAGCGTCGCGAAGAAGGGCCGCGAGGCTCCGACGCCGTGGCAAGACGCGCACGTCGACGCCAGCCGGAGGCGCATCGCGTCGTTGTCGCTCTCGGCGCACGCCCCGTGATCCTCGTCGCCGCCGCCGCCGTGCGCGCTCACCGGCGCGCTCCCACCATCGCAGCCGACCAGCACCAGGATCGAGAGCGCGAGAGAGCGCACGAGTCGAGTCGAGTCGATCACAGGCCCCTCCGCATCTCGGCCGACCGCAGCAGGTGCGCGACGAAGGGACGCACCAGACGCCCCTCGCGCGCGAACTCCGAGGCGAGCGCCTCGATGTATCGACCCTCACGCGCGGGATCGAGCTCGCGGCCGACGATGCGCGCGTAGAGCCGTCGCACGGCACAGCGGTCGAGCTCACCCGACGCCACGAGGATCTTCGCGAACGCGAGAGGACCCATCGTTCCGTCGGGGTGCTCGCCGAGGATCGTGTAGTCGGTCGGGATGGTGTCGAGGAACATCGCGCTCGGATCGGCCGCGAGCTCCTCTGCCGTGATCGGCGTCATCGTCGTGCCCGGCGTCCAGTTCTGCTGCCAGCGCTCGGCGCCCGAGCGGTACCAGGCACCGTTCGGATAGCGCCGCGCCGGATCGAAGAGATCGTCCGGCACCGGCAGGCTCGCGAGGTCCGCGAGATGCGGGCGCTCGACGTAGTAGCCGCGGAAGATCCAGCGCCGGAACGCCATCGCGACGGGGTCCATCTGCACGTGGCAGTGCATGCACGTGCCCGAGGTCGCGAGGTCGTCGGCGACCGGCGGGAAGTGCTGCTCGGGCGGCGGCGGATCGAACTCTCGACACGCGAAGATCTCTAGGAAGCGCGCGGCGCGCGGGCGCTCGCGCGGGAACGACGACATCGGGCCGGGCATCGTCATCACGCCGGCCATCGGGAGGCCGGGGGCCGCACCGCCGTCGGTGCGCACGTCCCATCGGAGCGTGCGCGCGGGGTCGGCGCTGCGCGCGCCGCCGGAGAGCGAGAGGAGCTGCGGAGCGAGCGTCTCGACGACCAGCTCGCGCCAGGCGTCGGGATCGATCGGGTCGGGATGGAGCGGATCGCGCGGGGCGTCGCCCACGTCGGGCCGGAACCACGTGGCGTCGTCGTCGAGGTGCGCGTAGAGGCCCGTCTGCCGTCCGAACCGCAGGTACCAGGCCCGCACGCGGTTGGTCGCCACCGTGTAGTTGCCGAGCACCACGTCCGAGAGCGGACGGTCGTGCCACGCGAGATGACCGATCAGGCGCGCGGGCTCGTCCCAGATGTCGCGGCGCTGGCTGCCGGCGCGATCGTGACCGGCGTGGAGGCCGAGCGCGGGATAGCACCACGCCGCGTTCGGTCCGCATCCGCAGCCCGGCGGATTGACCATGTTGAAATAGCCCTCTCCCGCGATGCCGCAGTCGTGCGTGTCGCCCTCGGCGTCGACGATCGTGCGCGCCTCGCCGCGGGCGTCGCCGATGAGCGTCACGGTGGTGCCGGGCGCCCACCAGGGCTCCACGCTCCGCGTCGGCGCGTCGGCCACGTCGCACGCGGCCCGGCCGCGCGTCGCGGACTCGGCGACGATGTAGAACGCGCCCGGATGTGCGGTCGTGGCCTCGCAGGTGCCGAGGTGCACCGACATGTTCCCCCAGTAGCCGTCGCCCTGCGCGCCCACGAGGAACGCGCCGTTGCGCATCCACTCGTGACCGAAGTCGACCATGCGCTCGTAGAAGTCGGGCGACGCGAGGCCGCTCTCGATCGCGCCCTCGATCACGGCATCGCGCGCGGCATCCGTCGTCGCCGCGGCGAGCGCCGCGCTCTCGTCGTCGAGCGGAGGTCGGCCGTGGAGGACCAGCGTCACACGCCGCAGCAGACGCGCGTGGGAGAGAGGTTCCTCCGGCGGGATCACCGGGCCGGGCCCGGCGTCGGTGGGCGAGACGCAGCCGACGACACCGCCGTCGCCGCGCGGTGCGCTTCCGTCGCCGTCCTCGTCCCCGCGGGGCTCCCCGAGCGTGCCGTCGCATGCGCAGAGCGCGAGCGCGCCGATCACGAGCATTCGAGTCAGCACGAGGCCGACGCGATCGCGTCGAGCCCGAGTGGCGCCGGCAGAACAGTGCATGCCGCGCTTCCGAGCAACGCAGGTGCCATGCTCCGCTCACCGCATTTCCAGGGGCGATCGCGGGGCGCACCGAGCTCGGTCGGATCGACCCGACACGAAGTGTCGGACGCACCCCACCACGCACCCGAGGACCGTTCCAGGCCCATCGACGTGCTATCTCTCGATGCCCGCGATGATCGGAAGCCACGATCCCACGGAGCGCACTCACCTCGGCGGCGCGCTCCCCATCCGGGCGCTCGCCGTCACGGTGATCGACGGCGCAGAGCGCGGTCGAAGGGTCCTGACCGAGGACGAGATCCTTCGCGTCGGCACGGCGGAAGGGAACGAGCTCGTGCTCGCCGACCGCACGATCTCACGCTTCCACGTCGAGATCCGTCGCGCCGGTGCGGAGGTCGAGCTCCGTGATCTCGCCTCGACGAACGGCACGCGCATCGGAGCGGTGAAGGTCCGTGACGCGTCGGTCGTGCTCGAGCTCCCCGCGGACATCGTCCTCGGCTCGACGACGCTCCACATCGAAGACGGCGGCTTCGCGATGCGCGAGGCCTACGGGGAGAGCCGCTACGGCGCGCTGGTCGGCAGCTCGGCGCCGATGCGCCAGCTCTTCACCGCGATCTCGAAGATCGCCGCGCGCGACGTCGCCGTGCTCGTGCACGGTGAGTCGGGTACCGGCAAGGAGCTGGTCGCGCGCGCGATCCACGAGGCCAGCCCGCGCGCGAGCGGGCCGATGGTGGTGCTCGACTGCGGCGCGATCGCGCCGGCGCTGCTGACGAGCGAGCTCTTCGGGCACGAGCGCGGCGCGTTCACCGGGGCCGAGCGACAACACCAAGGCGTCTTCGAGCGTGCGCACGGCGGCACGCTCTTCCTCGACGAGATCGGCGAGCTCCCGCAGGAGCTCCAGGCGTCGCTCCTCGGCGCGATCGAGCGCGGCCGCGTGCGGCGCGTCGGCGGGCGGAGCGACCTCGAGGTCGACGTGCGCGTCGTGAGCGCGACGCACCGCGATCTCCGCGCGGAGGTGAACCGCAACGCGTTCCGCCTCGATCTCTACTACCGGCTCGCGACCGTCACGCTGCGCGTGCCGCCGCTGCGCGAGCGCCGCGAGGACATCCGCGAGCTGGCGATGCACTTCGCGCGTGAGCACGGTCTCGACGAGGCCGCACCGGCCGTGTTCGACGATGCGACGTTCGCCCGCCTCGAGGCGCACGGGTGGCCGGGCAACGTGCGGGAGCTACGGAACGTCGTCGAGGCGTCGCTGGTGCTCGGGCAGATGCCCGACGAGCTCGAGCCGGTGCAGCGCGCGGAGGGCTCGCAGTCGGACCGCATCGCCGAGCTCCTCGAGCAGCGCTATCGCGACGCGCGCGCGACGCTGCTGACCGAGTTCGAGGCGCGCTACCTGCGCGCGCTGCTCGAGCGCGCCGAGTGGAACGTGCGCCGCGCCGCGCGCATGGCCGGGATGGACCGGAGCTACCTCATCGACCTGATGAAGAAGCACGGGCTCTCGTAGCGCGTCGAGCCCGCGCGCGCTCCCGTCCGGTCCCTCCGGGGCGAGCACTCGTGCTGTGTCACGGTGCCGGCGGCAGGACCGTGACGCTCGCGCGGGAGGGCGCGCCGATGTGCCACGTCCAGAGCCGCCCCGCGGCGTCGATCGCGCCGTACTGATAGACGCCGACGGTGACCGATCGGAAGCGAGACTCGGTCACGAGCGTGAGCGGGCCGTCGGGGTGCGAGCTGCACCAGAGCTCCTCGTCGGCGTTCGTCCAGCAGACGACCGCGGGCTCCGCGAGATACGAGACCGCGATCGAAGTGATCGCCGCCGTGTCGGTGCGAGGGACCAGTCGCCCGCCGGTCGGCCCTTCCGCCCAGTCGTCGCGGAGCACGTACCCGTGGCACTCGAGGCGACCGTCGCCGTACGCCAGGCACCAGTGCGCGTGCCCGTTGCCCATCGCGACGACGTCGGTCGCCACCGGCATGTCGGCGATCACCTGCGCGCTCCGGCCGAACGTGAACACGCGTCCGTCCGCGGTGCGCGCGAGCGCGAGCTGCCCGTGCGTCACGAGCTCGACGAGCTCGACGTCGGGGCCGAGCACGCGCACCGGCTGATCGGGCGGCGGTCGGTCGTCGTAGTCGTAGTCGCCCCAGTAGAACGCGCGCCCGGCGGCGTTGAGTCCGAAGCGCACCCGGTCGCCGCTCCCGATCGCGCGCCACGTCAGCGGCAGCTCGCTCGGGAAGACCGCGACCGGATCGATCGACGCCGGCGCGAGCCGCGGCGTCTCCACGCCATCGACGAGACACGTGCTCGGCGCGCTCTCGGTGCCCGCGCCCGCGAGCCCTCGGCCCCAGCAGCGCGCGCTGCCGTCGGC
>JALYRN010000315.1 GCA_030855295.1 Myxococcota bacterium
GTCGCGCGACGACGCGCGCCGACTCGTCCCGTCCGCCGAGCGTCGCGGCCATCGCGCTTATGCTCGCTGCGGCGCGCGTGACGCGCAGGCGCGCGCGCGCCGCTCGCTGACGGCACCGATCTCGCTACGAGGATCGTTGCGCGATCGCTACCGAGATCGGGTCCCGACGTCGCGACTCGGCGTGCGCGCGCGAAGCGTCTACGTCGTGACGATGACTCGACGACGATCGAACGAGCTGACGCTCGCCGGGCTCGACGGCGACACCGTCCATCCGACCGCGAGCGAGATCCAGGACCTCGCCGCTCGCATCGAGGGTCGAGTCCTGCGCGAGAGCGACGCGGGCTGGGACGATGCGGTGAGCGTCTGGAACGCGATGGTCACGAAGGTTCCGGCACTCGTGGTCCAGCCCACCTCCGCGGAGGACGTGGCGAGCGTCGTCCGCTTCGCTGCGCGGAAGCGAATCCTCATCGGTATCAAGGGAGGCGGCCACAACATCGCCGGGACCTCGATCGCGCATGGAGGCCTCCAGCTCGACATGTCGCAGATGCGCGTTGTCTCGATCGACTCGGCGGCGAAGCTGGCACACGTCGGCGCTGGCTGTCGCCTCGGCGACGTCGATCGGGCGACCCAGGAGCACGGGCTCGCGACGACGCTCGGCTTCGTGTCCACGACCGGCGTTGCTGGGCTGACGCTCGGCGGCGGGTTCGGTTATCTGATGCGCCGATTCGGGTGGGCGGCCGACAACCTCGAACAGGTCGAGGTGGTGACCGCCGACGGTCGGATCCGCATCACCGACCGAGCGCAGGATCCCGATCTGTTCTGGGCGCTCCGAGGCGGGGGCGGGAACTTCGGCGTCGTCACGCGCTTCACGTTCCGCCTGCACGACGTCGGGCCGACGGTGACCGGCGGCCTGATCATCTGGAGCGCGGAGCACGCCGACCAGGTGCTCGAGGCGTACCATCGACTCACGGACACCGCGCCGCTCGAGCTGACCGTCGCAGCGATGATCCGCCTGGCGCCTCCGGCGCCGTTCGTTCCCTTGGAGTGGCACCACCAGCCCGTCGTCGGGGTGCTCGTGTGCCACAGCGGCGCCGATCCCGAGAAGGACCTCGCGCCGCTGCGCGCGCTGCCGGAGCCGATCGTCGATCTCATCGAGGAGCATCCCTACGCGGTCCAGCAGTCCATGCTCGACGAGCTGGACCCGCCCGGGCGCAACCAGTACTGGAAGACGGAGTTCCTGCCCGGCCTGTCGGCGCCGTTCCTCGCGAGCTTCCGCGACGCCGCGCTCGCGGTGGCTTCCCCGATGTCCTACTCGGTGATCTTCCACATCGGCGGAGCCCACAACGCGCGCGCGGCGGACGAGGGCGCGGTCGGCAACCGCGACGCGACGTTCGTCACGGGCTTCTCGGGAGTGTGGCCTCCGGGGGAGGACGGCGACTCGATCGTGTCCGCGGTGCGCGACGGTTGGGACCGCATCCAGCCGTTCTCGACCGGCGGAAACTACGTGAACTTCCAGCTCGACGAGGACGGCAGCGAGCGCACGGCCGCGGCCTACGGGAAGAACCTCGAGCGCTTGAGGCGGATCAAGGCTGCGTACGACCCGCACAACTTCTTCCGCGTCAATCGCAACATTTCTCCGGCGAAGAGCGAGGGCCGGCGTCCGCGCACGGACGCCGAGCACGGCCGCTCGTGAGTGGTGCGCCGGTGCGCGCGGAGCACCGAGCATCGCGTCGAACGCGGCGGTGCGCGCTGCGGTGATCGCGACGCGGAGGCGCGCCGGCCGGTCGATCGTGCGAGCGCGTGGTACAACGCGTGCCCTGCGGGAGGTCGCTCGTTGCGCCATCGAATGCCGCGTCCTGGCCGGAGCACGCTCGCCGCGCTCGCAATCGCGCTCTTCATCGTGTCGTGTGAGGAACCGGAGCGCGCGCTCGTCACGATCGAACTCGCAGGGCAGGTCGGCGACGCGCCGTTCGCGTGCGGCGCGACCTACGAGGGCATCGGCACCAGCGCGACGACGCTGACCGCGCTCGACTTCCGCTTCTACGTGCACGACGTGCGGCTGACGACCGAGACCGGCGAGGTCGCGCTGCAGCTGACCGACGACGGGGTGTGGCAGAGCCGCAGCATCGCGCTGATCGACTTCGAGGACGGCGACGAGTGCGAGGGCGGCAACGCCGCGATGAACACGGCGCTGGTCGGCACCGTGCCCGCGGGCACCGGCGCGATCACCGGCATCCGTTTCCGGGTCGGGGTGCCCGAGGCGCGCAATCACCTCGACTCCGCGACCGCGCCCTCGCCGCTGAACCTGAGCTCGATGTACTGGGGGTGGCAGGGCGGCTACAAGTACCTGCGCTTCGAGGGGCGAACGACCGGGCAGCCGGCGGGCATGCGCGTCCATCTCGGCGCGATCGGCTGCACCGGCGATGCGCGGATGGGCACGCGCACCTGCGCGATGCGCAACGAGGTCGAGGTCGCGCTCGACGCGTTCGATCCCGATCGCGACGTGCTGGTCGCCGACCTCGCGGAGCTCTTCGCGTCGAGCGATCTCGACGTCGACATGGGCGGCCCGCCGGGCTGCATGTCGGACGTGGACGATCCCGACTGCGTCGTGATCTTCGATGCGCTCGGCATCTCCGAGGGCTCGACCCAGCAGCTCTTCCGCGCGGAGCGCCGGGAGGAATGAGCGTGCGCGCGAGAGTCGCTCGTGCGCTCGTCCTGCTCGCTGCGCTCGGGCTGCTCGGCTGTCCTGCGCCGGAGCCGTCGGGGTACGCGTGGGATCTGCCCGCCGGCTTCCCGACGCCGCAGGTGCCGGCCGACAACCCGATGAGCGACGAGAAGGTCGAGCTCGGGCGGTTCCTCTTCTACGACGTGCGTCTCTCGGGGAACGAGACGCAGTCGTGCGGCAGCTGTCACCTGCAGGATCGCGGCTTCGCCGACGGGCTCGCGGTGTCGGTGGGCTCGACCGGCGAGTCGACGTCGCGCGGCTCGATGTCGCTCGCGAACGTCGCCTACGTGCCGCTCCTGACGTGGGCGAACCCGGCGCTGGTGTCGCTCGAGGACCAGGCGCTGGTGCCGATGTTCGGCGAGCACCCGGTGGAGCTCGGGCTCTCGGGCATGGAGGACGGGCTCCTGGGCCGGCTGCGCGAGGACGCGCGCTATCCGAGCATGTTCGGCGCGGCGTTCCCCGGCGAGGTGGAGCCGATCTCGGTGACGAACGTCGTGCGCGCGATCGCGAGCTTCGAGCGCACGATCATCAGCGGCAGCGCGCCCTACGATCGCTGGGCGCATCCGGCCCCGGGCGAGGGCCCGGACGAGGGCGCGATGAGCGAGGCCGCGCTGCGCGGGATGGACCTGTTCTTCTCCGAGCGGCTCGAGTGCTTCCACTGCCACGGCGGGTTCAACTTCACGGACTCGGTCGCGCACGCGGGGCAGCCGCTGGCCGAGATGCCGTTCCACAACAACGCGCTCTACAACGTCGACGGGCGCGGCGCGTACCCGGAGGGCAGCCGCGGGCTCTACGAGCACGACGGCGAGCCGCGGCACATGGGCTTCTTCCGCGCGCCGACGCTGCGCAACATCGAGCTGACCGCGCCGTACATGCACGACGGCTCGATCGCGACCCTCGACGAGGTGCTCGATCACTATGCGGCCGGTGGGCGGACGATCGAGAGCGGACCGAACGCCGGCGTGGGCGCCGACAGCCCGCTCAAGAGCGTGTTCCTGCACGGCTTCGAGCTGACGGCGGAGGAGCGCGCCGACGTGCTCGAGTTCCTGCGCAGCCTGACCGACCCCGAGCTCGCGCGAGATCCGCGGTTCTCGGATCCGTTCGTGCCCTGACGCGGTCGATCGGCTCGCCCGCTCCGGGCGCTTCCGTCCGCGCGCGCTTGATCGGCTCGCCCGCTCCGGGCGCTTCCGTCCGCGCTCCCGTGCGCGCCCTCCGGGGCGAGCACTCCTGTCGACTCAGCGGCTCTCGACGAGCTCGCGGATCTGGCGCGCGAGCTCGAACGGATCGACGGGCTTGATCAGCACGGCGTCCCAGAGCTTCTCCAAGTTTTCGCGCGCGGAGGTGTGACCGGTCATCGCGACGAGCGCGACGCCACCGGTGTCGGTCGACGCGCGGAGCCGTCGGGCGAGGTCCTCGCCGCTCATCCCGCCGAGCGTCAGGTCGGTGATCACCGCGCTGGGCGCGCGTCCCAGCACGGCGTCGAGCGCCTCTTCGGCCGAGCCGAAATCGCGGACCTCGAAGCCCTGGAGGCGGAGCACCTCGGCGGCGACCTCGCGGGTATCGTCGTGGTCGTCGACGAGGACGACATCCATTGCGGGCGTGGTGGTCATGGCTTCGATCGGAGACGGGGGTACGGATCTCGCCTCAGAACGAGGGCGAACGCAAGCAGGGAACCGCACACCGTCCGATCGATCGGCGTCCCTCCGGAGTCACGTAGGCACTCGCCCATCCGGCGAAAGGTCGCGCGCTCGCGCCGCTGAACGCGGATTCTTGTGTGGGCGTCGAACGGGACCGAGGTGGATCACGGGGGCGACGCCGCGCGTTCAGGGGGGGCGCGCCGGCGGGTCGTCGTCGGAGACGGAAAACACGGTGCCGGAGACGATGCACGACGCGGATGGAGCAGCCCGCGGCGACGGCGCGCGCGAGCTCGCGCGTGCACGGGAGGATGCGGCGGAGTGGCGGACTCGGCTGGAGTCGTTCCTCGACACCACGCCGAACGCGATCTGCGCGGTGCGCGGGCCGGACCACGTCGTCGAGCTCGCGAGCGAGACGGTGCAGCGGCTGGTCGGCGAGCGCGCGATCCTCGCTCGACCGCTGCGCGAAGCGCTGCCCGAGCTGGCGACCGAAGAGGTCCTGCGCGGGATCGAGAGGGTGCACGCCGAGGGCGTCGTGTTCCGGCAGCGCGAGGTCGCGGTGTGGATCCACGAGGTCGACGGCGGAATCTCGCAGCGCTACTTCGATCTGGTCGGAAAGCCGATTGCCTCGCGCCAGGGCGGGGTCGACCTCGTCGCGTTGTTCGCGCAGGACGTCACGGAGCTCGTGATCGCGCGGAAGACCGCGGAGTCGGCGAGCCGCGCGAAGGACGAGTTCCTCGCGATGCTCGGGCACGAGCTGCGCAATCCGCTCGCGCCGATCCGCACCGCGCTCGAGCTGCTCGCGGCCCGCAACGACGGCCCGCAGCGGCTCGAGCTGCGGGTGATCGAGCGGCAGGTGGAGCACCTCGTCGGGCTCGTCGACGATCTGCTCGACGTGTCGCGCATCAGCCGCGGGATGATCGAGATGCGCCGCGAGACGGTCGACCTCGCGGACGTGATCCAGACCGCGATCGAGATGGCGAGCCCGCTGATCGAGAAGCGAGAGCACCAGGTCACTGTGCGGGTCCCGCGGCGTGAGCTGTGGATCGACGGAGACCGCGCGCGCCTGACGCAGATCTTCTCGAACCTGCTGACGAACGCGGCGAAATTCTGCGAGCCGCGCGGGCAGGTCTCGATCGAGGCAGAGCTCGACGCGCGGGGGCGCATCGTGGTGTGCGTGCGCGACGACGGAGCGGGCATTCCTGAGGAGCTCCTGCCGCGCGTGTTCGATCTCTTCGAGCAGGGCCGACAGACGCTCGACCGCGCGATGGGAGGGCTCGGCCTGGGGCTCGCGATCGTACGCAGCCTCGTGCGTCTGCACGGGGGAGACGTCAGCGCGGCGAGCGCGGGCTCGGGTCAGGGCGCCGAGTTCACCGTGACGCTGCCGATCGCCGACGAGCCGACGGAGCGGACGAGCGTCGCGCCGCTGCGGAAGCCCGACCCGATCTCGACCGGCGGCCTGCGCCTGCGGGTGCTGATCGTGGACGACAACGAGGACGCCGCGGATCTGATCGCGGTGGCGCTCGCGACGAGCGGATACGAGACCGCGACCGCGCACGACGGCGCGACCGCGCTCGAGATGGCGGCGTGGTTCCAGCCCCACGTCGCGGTGCTCGACATCGGGCTGCCCTTGATGGACGGCTGCGAGGTCGCACGCCGCATCCGCGAGATCCCGGATCTGACGTCGCTGCGGCTCGTCGCGGTGACCGGGTACGGGCAGGACAGCGACCTGCACCGCTCACGCGCCGCGGGGTTCGATGCCCACTTGCTCAAGCCGATCGAGCTCGCCGAGCTCCACGACGCGATCGAGGGGCGCCGCACCTTCTCGTGGCGCGCGCCGCCGAGCGAGCGCGAGGAGACGAGGAGCGGCTCGTGATGCCGCGCGCTTCCGTTCTGTCCGGTCCCTCCGGGGCGAGCACTCCTGTAGGGATCACGGCGCGACGAAGGTGCGGATCGGGATCGTGAGCTCGTCGCCTGCCGACGCGACGATGCGGACCTCTCCGACGCGCGGGCCCGGCTCGCCCGCCTCGAGCTCGAGCGCGATCAGCCGCTCCTCACCGGGGGCGACGGCCTCGAGGAGCACGGTCCAGGTCTCGCTCGGCTCCGGCGTCATGGAGACGTGATCGAACGAGTCGGCCCAGTCGGCGGAGAGCGACACCGTCATGTCGCAGGGCTCACGGCCGGTGTTGCGCACCTCGATGTCGATCGGCGTGGTGTCGTGCTCTCGCGCGCCTTGCAGCATCTGCACGCGCGCCTCGAGCGTGCTGCTGCGATAGACCTCGTCGCTCGCGCCCGCCGGTCCGCGCGCGACCTCTGCGAAGCCGACCACGATGGCGGCAGCGAGCAGCGGTACGCGAGCGATGTCGGCGAGCAGGTGGTTCACGAAGGTCGCTTCCGCGCTGCTCCGGGAGCAGCAGCGACGGTGCGCTTCGCAAGCTGCACGCCACGATGGCGCGTCAGCGCTGATGCGGGTCGTCGTGCGTTTCGGCACGCGAGGGCGACGCGGTGGGACGCGGTGAGGCGCTCGCGCAGATGCGATGTGTCACGCACGTGGCGAAAGATCCGTGCGCGCCTGCTCGCTCAGCGCGCGCCGGTGCCTGGGATCGGCCGAACGCGCGTGGTATCCGTGTTGCTGGAGCCGCGCGCGCCATGACCAACGCCAGCGAGCCCACCAGTGAGAGCGGTCGCGTCGCGCGAGAGGCGGCGAGCCGCGCGGGAGCGACACCGCGACCGGGCGCGCACGTGGTCGCGGGCGGCACTCGGTTCCGCGTGCCCGCGGCCGCGGAGGAGGTGTCGATCGTCCTGCTCGGGCCCGGCGAGCGCCGCGACGTGCGACCGCTCGCGCGCGTGCGGCCGGGCCTGCACGAGGCGGTGCTCGGC
>JALYRN010000316.1 GCA_030855295.1 Myxococcota bacterium
GGTGAGCGCCGTGCGCGCACGAATCGCCGCGGCGCTGATCGCGCTCGTCACGATCGTCGCCGATGCCGGATGCGACGCCGCGCTCCGCCCGCTCGCGTCGACGATGTGCCACGAGTCTCGGCCCGGGGCCTCGACCTCGGGCGCGGAGAGCGCGACGCCCGAGGAGCCTACGGACGCCGAGTGGATCGCGCTCCTGACCGACGACGAGGAGGGGCCGTCGTCGTCCTGCGAGGTCGCGCTCGCTCGCACGCCGCCGCAGATCCCTCGATGCCGACGGGCCAGCGCGGGGCCCGCGCCGGCGCTGCTCGCGATCCCACCGCGGATCGCGGCGCGACTGCATCGGAGCGGCGACGACGACCTGCTGTGGATCGCGACCCATCAGACCGGCGACGGAATGCGCTCGGGGCCCCTGGCGGTCGTGCGGCGCACCGCGCTCGGGCTCGAGGTGCAGGCGCTCGGAACGCACCTCGGCCCGGCCGAGCACGCGGAGCTGCGCATGCTGCGGACCGGCGCGGCGACCGTCGTCGCCGTGGAAGCCGACTCCGGCGGAGCGCGGATCGCGCAGCTGCTGATCCAGTCGGGCGGCGCGCTGGTCCCCGCGGCGCTCGACGATCCCGAGGGCGGCTGCAGCGCCCCCGCGCAGATCGTGCTGCGCCGCGCCGACGAGACGAGACGAAGCGACGGATGGACCCGGCGGGCGGTGCGCACCGCCGTGCTCGACGAGAGCGACGATGCAGTGCTGGTGCGCGAGCACCTCACCGTGCGCGAGCTGGACCTCGCAGATGCCGACGCCCCGCCCCGCGCCACCCACGATGCCGACGCGATCCGGCGCCTCGTCCCGGCTGGCGCGCGGCTGCGTGCGGATCGCGCTGCGCTGATGGCGCCGACGGTGCCGAGCGCCGAGCGGGCGAGCCGAGCATCGGAAAGGCGCTGAGACGAAACGATCGCGCGCCTCGCGCCGATGAGCACCCGCACGGCGAGAGGCGGGTGAGACGTTTCATGGCACTTCGGATCGATCTGCTCGTCGCCCTCGTGGCCGTGATCGGCGTCGTGGCGATCGCCGCGGGCGCCGGCCTCGGCGTGCTGGTCGAGCCGATGCTCCCCCCTTGGGCGGCGGAGGGCAACGAGGTCGCTGCGGACCCGCCCGCCGACGCCGCGGGCGAGTTCGACGAGAGCGCGGACCTCGACACCGAGAGCTGGGAGGAGACGCCGCGGCCGCTCGCGAACCGGCTCGTCGCAGCCGAGCTCGAGGCCGAGCGGTACGCAGCGGCGGGCAACGAGCGCTTCGCGCGCGCTCCGACGCCGAGCGGCGAGGGAGCCGTCGTGCCCGTCCCCACCGCACCTCGCGAGGTCGGCCTGCTCGGCGCGATCACCGACGCTCGACTGGCGGGCGAGGATCGCGACGCGTTCTACCTCGGGGTCGACGCGAACCGCCGCGCCGAGTCGGGCACCGACGGCGCGCGCTTCTCGTCGCTGCGCACCACCGCCGGCCCCGATCACCGCGCGTCGTACGGCGTCGCGCAGCTCACGATCCGCGATCACCTGTTCCACCTGTCGCGCCTCAGCGACGCGCAGCTCGCCGAGCTCGGCGTCCCGCGCGACGACATCGTCCTCATGCAGCGGCGCGCGGAGCTCGCGGCCGCCTGGTACCACGTGCTCGTCGATCGTCGCGACGTGACGGCCTCGGCCGGGCGCGCCGGGCTCGACGCCGCCCAGACGCAGGCGATCCAGGCGCTCGCGAACGAAGGCGATCGCGCCGCGCTGATCGCGAGGTTCGGGCCGCGGTTCGCGAGCAGCGTGGGCCTGCCGGCGAGCGCGATCGCGGAGATGGCGGACACGCTGCTCCTGCGCCGCCGCGAGCTCCGCGACGCGTTCCGGCGGCGGTATCAGCACGATCACGGGGTCGCCTTCGATCCTGGCAACCGCGATCTCGGTCGCATGTGCGCGAGCCTCCGCGCGATGGCGCGGGAGCGAGCCGAGCTCCGCGCGCTGCTGGCGCGGCTCGGCGGCGGGGACGCAGGGGCCGCCTCGCTCGCGCACTACCTGGGCGTCGGCGACGTCGCGGAGAACTACTACGGGTGGTACGCGCGCGCGGCGAGCCAGGCGGTCGGTGCGCAGCGCTACGCCGAGATACTGACGCTCGCGGATCCGATCAGCTCGCGCTCGCGAGAGCTGTCGAACTTCGAGAACGCGATCAGCGCCGTGCGGGGCGTACGGGATCTGCAGGGTGTGGAGCGCGCGCGGATGCTCGCGCGCATCGGCCGCTGCTTCCACGGCGCTCCCGGCCGAGCCCGTCGCGCCTTCTATTTCGACTCCGACCTGAGCCGGCCGCGCGCGACGAGCGCCGCCGAGCTCGAGGCGGCCATCCAGGAGTACCGCCTCGGTCGTCGGTGGTCCGACGAGCGAGTGCAGCGCGCGTTCGACGAGCTCGTGCAGGAGAGAGGTCTTCGATGACGTGGATGCAGCGATCTGGAGCCTGGGCCCTGGCGCTCGCGGCGGGTGCGCTCGTGCCGGCATGCGCCAGCGGCCCCGAGGCGCGCCCCGAGTGCGGCGAGGCGTCGCCGATCGCGTTGACGATCGAGGCGACTCCACGCGTGAACCCCGATGCCGGCGGGCACGCGCTCGCCACCGAGCTGCGCATCTATCAGGTGCGCGACGCCAGCGCGCTGGAGATGGCGTCGTTCGAGGACGTCTGGCAGGGCGCCGAAGGCGTGCTCGGGCCGGCGCTCCTCTCTCAGGAAACCCTGACGATCTACCCGGGCGAGACGCTCTCGCGGGAGCTCCGCCCGGCCGACGAAGCGAGCGCGATCGTCGCGGTCGTGATCGTTCGTCAGCCCGCGGGACGCACCTGGCGCGCCGTCGTGCCGATGACCCGCTCCGAAGCTTCGGAGGCGAGCTGTCCGGTCACCACGCCGGGCCGCTTGCTCCTCCGACTGGACGACTACCGCATCGAGGCGATCACGCCTCGCACGACCACGGAGACGCGCGGATGAACGGCTCGATGCAGCTCAAGGTGCTCTGGACCGAGGGCCTCCTGATGGCTCCTCAGCACCTCCAACAGTCCGACCGCTATCACGAGGCGCTGGTCTCGCAGCGGCTCGCGGCCGTGTCGTCGCACCCGTGGGGCGTCGTGCGGTGCGATCTCGATCGCCGTGCGCTCGCCGACGGCACCGTCCGACTCGATGCGTTCGCGGGCGTGCTGCCCGACGGCGGCGTCCTGCAGATCGACGGCGACCATCCGGAAGCGCCTCCGTCGAGGCCGGTCGAGGGGCTCGGACCCGAGCGCCCGGTGCTCGAGGTCTTCCTCGCGCTGCCGCGCGAGCGAGAGGGGCTCGCGCAGCTCGGAGCGCGCGCGCGCTACACGGCCCATGCGCGCCGCATGCCCGATGCGTTCACGCTCGACGGCGAGGCCGCGGAGGTCGAGCTCGCGCTGCGGAACGTGCGGTTCGTGTTCGGCCACGAGCCGCGCGAGGACCTCGAGGCGATCAAGGTCGCGGAGATCCGCCGCGAGTCGCAGGGCAGCTACGTGCTCGACGAGACGTTCGTCCCGCCGTGCCTACGCATCGGCGCGTCGCCGGCGCTCTCGGCGAAGCTCGAGCGGCTGCTCGGGCTGATGCACACGCGCCGGCGCGCGCTGCTCGACGCACGCCGCGAGCGCGATGCGCAGACGGTCGAGGCCGATGCCACCGACATCACACGCTTCCTCCTGCTCCACGGGCTCAGCCAGGCGCTGCCTGCGCTGACGCACCTCGCGCAGAGCGGCGATCGCTCCCCGCGCGAGCTCTACCTGCGGCTCCTCGATCTGCTGGGGTCGCTCTCGACGTTCTCGATCGACGCCTCGCTCGACGCGCCCGAGTTCGAGCACCTCGATCTGCGCGCCACGTTCCAGCCGCTCTTCACGAGGCTCGAGCAGCTCCTGGGCAACACGCACCGCGAGAGCTGCCTCGTGCTCGAGCTCGAGGGGCGCGGCGATGGGCTGCACCTCGCCCAGATCGATGATCGGATCGCGCGCTGTGATCGCTTCCTGCTCGCGGTGCGCACCAGCGTGCCCGCGAAGGACGCGGCCGGTCTGGTGCCGTCGCTCGGCAAGGTCGCGTCGTGGCAGCAGGTCACGCAGGTGGTCAACGCCGCGATGCCGGGCGCGAAGCTCGAGGTGTCGCACCGCCCGCCCCCCGAGGTGCCGGTCAAGTCGGGCGAGATCTACTTCTCGATCGACGCGCGCGGTCCGTACTGGGCCGAGATCACGCGTGAGCGCGCGATCGCCGTGTTCCTGCCGCGTCCCTTCGAGGCGCAGGACACGCGCGTGTCGCTGCTCGCGCTGCCGTCCCGCAACGGCGCGCAGGCCGCGCCGCAGGCCCCCTTCGACGCGCGCCCCTGAGCGCCGCCAGCCGAGGAACATCGCGATGGAACGCATTCTGCCGATTCTCGAAGAGACGCTCCGTCTCATCCGCTACGTCCGCCAGTGCCCGCCGGGATCGGCGCTCGAGGGCTCGCAGCTCCGGAGCCTGTTCCGAGGCGCGATCGGGCGCATGCGGCGGCTCGGCGAGCAGCAGGGCATCGACACCCGCGATCTCGACGAGATCGGGTTCGCGATGGTCGCGCTGATCGACGAGATCATCCTCTCGCGCGGCGGCGCGCTCGCCTACGACTGGATGCGCGAGCAGCTGCAGCTCTCGCTGTTCGGGGAGAACACGGCCGGCGAGACGTTCTTCGTCCACCTCGAGTCGGTGCGACGCGACTCGACGCGCGCGCACGTCCTCGGCGCGTACTACCTGGCGCTGACGCTCGGGTTCCGAGGCCGGTACGCGGTCGAGGGCGAGCTCGCGCTCCAGGAGCTCGTCGACACCGTGCGGCTCGACCTCGAGCGCTTCGGCGTGCTGCGCGAGACGACGCTCGCGCCGAGCGGTGCGCGGCCGCGCGACTCGATCGTGCAGCGGAGCCAGGGCTGGATCGTCCTCGGCATGGGCGTGGCGGCCACCGTGCTCGCGGTGGTGTTCTACGCCGGCCTGTGGACCGACCTGACCTACCGCGTCCACGCGGTCGTCGGGGCCTGAGGCTGCGCGGGCGGCCGGGGCAACGGCGGTCTGCTCCGACCGATGCGAGCGCACGGAAGGACGATGTCGATGCTGGGATACATCATCGTGGGGTTGCTCCTCGTGCTCGCGTGGGTCGCCGCGTGGCTGCTCGAGCTGCCCCTCTGGATTCCGCTCGTGCTCACGGTCCTCGTCGTGCTCGCGATCGCGGTGATCGTCGTGGTGCGGCGCGTGCTCGCGACCAAGAAGGCCGGTCAGATCGAGCGCGCGCTGATGGCGCAGGCGGTCTCCGCGCACGACACCATGCGCCCCGATCTCGCCGCCGAGATCGAGAGCATGACGGCCGAGTTCCACAAGGCGGTCGGCGCCCTCAAGAGCTCACGCCTCAAGGGCGGCGGCACGACCGCGCTCTATGCGCTGCCCTGGTACGTGATCATCGGGCCGCCGGGCGCCGGCAAGAGCACGGCGCTCCGGAACTCCGGGCTGCCGTTCCCGTACGTGCCGAGCCAGGCGCGCGGGAGCGTCAAGGGGATCGGCGGCACGCGGAACTGCGACTGGTGGCTGACCAACGAGGCCGTGCTCCTCGACACCGCCGGGCGATGGACCACCCAGGAGGACGATCAGGAGTGGGACGCGTTCCTCGACCTGCTCAAGAAGCACCGCCCGCGCCAGCCGCTCAACGGGATCCTCGTGGCGGTCAGCGTCGACGATCTGCTGTCCAACGGCGACGAGGGCCGTGCGCTCCTCGCGGCCCGGTGCCGCGAGCGCGTCGACGAGGTGATGGCCCGGCTCGGCATCGCACTGCCGGTGTACGTGCTGGTGACGAAGTGCGACCTCTTGCCGGGCTTCGTCGAGACGTTCGCTGAGCTGCCGCGCTCGGAGCGAGGCCAGCTCTGGGGCTACACGCTGCCGTTCCGGGAGCTCGGCCTGGAGCTGGCGAGCACCGTCGAAGCGCGCTTCGCCGAGCTCGTCCGAGCCGTGCAGCAGCGCACGATGGATCGCATCGGCCACGAGCGACGTCTCGAGTCGCGCGAGCTGATGGCGGGCTTCGGGAGCCAGTTCGCGATGGTCGGCGAGCCTCTGACGCACTTCCTCGTCGAGCTCTTCCAGCCCAACGTGTACCGGCAGTCGCCCGTGCTCCGGGGCACGTACTTCACCAGCGGCACCCAGGAGGGAACGCCGATCGATCGGCTCCTCGGACGTCTCGCCGAGGCCGCAGGCCTGCCGGCCGAGATGGCGGTGCCGGAGCCCGTGATGGAGCCGAAGAGCTACTTCCTGACGAAGGTGTTCTTCGACGTCCTCTTCCCGGACGCGAAGCTGGTCGCGCCCACGCAGAAGTCCGCGCTCCGCCGGCAGGTCGTCGAGATCGGCGCGGGCCTCGCGCTGTGCGCGGCCGCCGGCCTGGTCGTGGTCGGCTCCGCGCTCTCGTGGCGCCTCAACCGCGAGCTGGTTCGTTCGACGGGAGAGCTCGTGCGCACGGTCGCGGTGGGGGCGAAGGACGGGAACGACGACGACGTGCCGCTCTCGCCGAGCACACTCGAGGCGCTGCGCGGCCGCGCCGACGAGCTGCGCGAGCAGCAGGCCGAGGGCGCGCCGTGGCTCATGCGGCTCGGTCTCTACAGCGGCGCTCCGCTGGTCGATCCCGCGACCAACGCCTACGCGCGCGCCATGCGAGAGCGCGTGATCACGCCGCTGGTCCACCGCGAGGGGACGGCGCTGGACACGTGGGGCCATCGCTTCGAGGAAGATCTGGACGCGCAGCCTGCGCCCGAGGAGCACGAGCGGTTCTACGCGGCGCTGGAACGACATCTGCGGCTCACCATGCCGCGGGGCGCCGACGAGCCGCCGCTCACGGCCGACGACCGCGCGCGCCTGGTCGACAGCGTCTCCGCGCTGTGGGCCGAGACGAGCCCGGACGCGCAGCGCATCGATCGACGCGTGCTCGCGCGCCACGTCGTGTTCTTCCTGCAGCTCGCGGGCGAGAACCCGGCGCTCTACCTGCCGCGCGATCCCGAGGCGGTCCGCCGCGCTCGGCTCGGCCTCTCGCGCCTGCCGGCGAGCCGCGTCGCGCTCGCCGAGCTCGTCCGCGAGACCGAGGGCCGCGGCTACGACCTGACCCTGCAGCGGATGATCGGCGCGACCGGCTCGGCGCTGAGCGCGCGCGCGCACGTGCGCGGCGCGTTCACCCGACGCGCGTGGGA
>JALYRN010001221.1 GCA_030855295.1 Myxococcota bacterium
CGCTCGCGCTGACGCGGCGCGCGCGGGCGCTGCCGTGGATCGCGTCGGGGATGGTGCTCGCGCTCTTCGTGGTGGTGGGGCACACGCCGCTCTTCTCGCCTTGGATCCGCGCGTGGCTGCTGCGCGAAGCGCCGCGGCGCGCCGACGCGATCGTGGTGCTCTCGTCCGACGTGACGGAGAGCGGGCACCTCAACGCGAACGGGCTGACGCGCTACGTCGCGGCGCTCGCGCTCGCGCGCGACGGCTACGCGCCGCTCCTGATCCGCACCGATCTACCGGAGACCCGCCCCGACGAGAGCGACGACGCGCGCGCGCTCGCGGCGGGTGTCGACGTCGAGCTCGTGCTCGTCGGACCGGTCGCGAGCACGCGCGACGAGGCGCTGCGCGCCCGCGCGCTGATGCGCGAGCGAGGGCTCCGTAGCGCGATCGTCGTGACGCAGCCGCTGCACGAGCGACGCGCCGCCGCCACGTTTCGCGCGGCCGGCATCGATGTGGTCGCGGTCCCGGCGCCCGAGCGGGCATACTCGATCCCGGAGCTGCCCGAGGCCGAAGATCGCGTGCGCGCGTTCTCCGACTGGATCGCCGAGCGGGCCGCGTGGACGCTCTACTCGATGCGCGGATGGCTGCGCGAAGCGAACGACGGGGAGGATTCGTGATCGGCTCGATCGTGCTGCGTGGCGCCGGGGTCGTGCTCGCGATGGGCGCGGAGGATCTCGAGGTGCGCGAGGGCTCGCCGTCGCGTTGGTCGGTGAAGGTCGGCATCGCGGGTGACGGGCTGCGCATCCACGCGCAGGGCGTGCTGCGCGAGGACGAGCTGCCCTCGCTCGCGCGCGACATCGACGCGCTGGTGGCGGGGATGCGCACCGCCGCGAGCCTCGCGACCGAGGACGGCACGCTCTACCTCACGATCGATCGCCGCGGCAGCGACGAGGCCGGCGTGTCGATTCGCCTCCTGCGCGATCGCACGACGCGCGCGTACTCCGTCGTCGAGACGCGCGCGACGCGCGCCGACATCGAGGACTTCGCGCGCCGCGCCGCGAAGTTCCCGTACTGAAGACGATCCGCGCGCGCTCACTTCGGCGGGCGCGGCTTGGTCGCGTGACCGCCGAATTGGTTGCGCAGCGTCGCGAGGACGCGGTCCCCGAAATTCTGCTCCTGGCGCGAGCGGAAGCGCGCGAAGAGCGACTGCGCGATCACCGGCGTCGGCACCGCGTGCTCGATCGCGGCCTGCACGGTCCAGCGGCCCTCGCCGGTGTCGTCGACCCACGCCGACACGCGCTCGAGCGCGGGATCGTCCTGCAGCGCCGCCTCGGTGAGCTCGAGCAGCCACGAGCGGATCACGCTGCCCTGGTTCCAGAGCCCCGCGACCTTCGCGAGGTCGTAGTCGAAGGGGCCGCCCTCCATCAGCGCGAGGCCCTCGGCGTACGACTGCATCAGCGCGTACTCGATGCCATTGTGCACCATCTTGCAGTAGTGCCCGGCGCCGCTCGGGCCGACGTGCGCGTGGCCGTTCGGCGGCGCGAGCGTCTCGAGGATCGGCGCCGCGCGCGCGTACGCCTCGGGCGTGCCGCCGACCATCAGGCAGTAGCCCTTCTCGCGCCCCCAGACGCCGCCGCTGGTGCCGGCATCGAGCAGCGAGATCCCGCGCTCGCGCAGCACCGCGGCGCGGCGCACCGAGTCCTTGTAGAGCGCGTTGCCGCCGTCGACGAGCACGTCGCCGCGCGACACCAAGGGCGCGAGACGATCGATCGTCTCCTCGGTCGGCGCGCCCGCGGGCACCATGATCCAGATCACGCGCGGCGCCTCGAGCATCCCGACCAGCTCGTCGATCGTCTTCGCCCCGCGCGCCCCGATCGCGCCGAGCTCGGCGACCGCGGCGTCGCTGCGATCCCACCCGACGACGTCGTGCCCTCCGCGCTCGACGAGGCGTCGCACCATGTTCGCGCCCATCTTCCCGAGCCCCACGAATCCGATCTGCATCACGCTCCTCCTCTACCGGCGGGCTCGTCCGCGCCGTCGTCCGCTCGCTCGATCTCCCGACGGTAGAGCGCGCGCTGTCGCTCGCGCGCCTCGGCGTACCGTGCGTGCCGCGCAAGATCGGGCACCACCACGCGTCCCGCCGGCGGCGCGAGCGACTCGAGCCCGCCCTCGAGCGCGCCGAGCCGATCGAGCGCCACC
>JALYRN010000317.1 GCA_030855295.1 Myxococcota bacterium
GATCGCGTCCGCCGCGTCGTGCCGCGCCGAGCTGCCGCGCCCTGCCGATCCCGCGCGCATCTGCGAGGCCCGCGTCACCCTCGACGGAGCCTCCGTCCCCTGCGACGCCCGCGACGGCTTCCGCCTCTCCGGCGAGACGACCATCGAGCTCGCCGGCGCGACCTGCGACCGCTTCCGCGAGGGCGGCCACACGCTGCGCGCCTCGTTCCCGTGCGGCGTCCTGCGCTGACCCGCGTCGCGTCGTCACCGCAGCGGGCGCGCGACGGCCGCCTCATCGACAAGATGCCGAGCGCCGCCCACGCGTGCGGCCGATCCGCTGCGGTCGATCTCCGCCGGCGAAGCGCGCGCATGTTGCGACGCGAGTCTCGGGTATGCTCGGCGGCGCCAGGCCGTAGCGGGCAGAGGGAGCGATGATGAGCGACTTCGGACAGCCACCGGGAAGCGGGGGACCTTTCGGTCGGACGGATGGCGGCGGGTTCGGTCAGCCCCCGGGCGGACATCCCGGGATGACGCCGACACCCGCCGGCGGCGGCTCGAGCGAGGCCGCCAAGCTCGTGCGGCTCCCCTCCGCGCTGATGATCGTGTTCGCCGCTGTGTCCACGCTCGGCTCGATGATGGTGGCGCTGGGGAGCCTCTGGAGCTTCGCGCTGAATTCGGACGGTGGTCAGCTCGTCGCGGGGCTGTGGTCCCTCGTGATGATCTGCGCCCACGTCCTCGTCGCGTTCGCCGGCTACAAGATGAGCAAGCTCCAGTCCTACGGGCTCGCGATGGCGGGGGCGGCGTTCTGCTGTCTCCCCTTCTGCACCGGGTACTGCTGCATCGTCGGGCTCGTCCCCGGGATATGGTCGATCGTCGTCCTGATGAAGCCCGAGGTGAAGGCCGCCTTCACCTGAGCGACGATGAGCCGATCGTGTGATCGCTCCGACGTCCGATGAGCGACAGCCTCGACGAGCCGAACGAGGTCGAGCCCGCGCCGTGGGTCCCGCTGGCGCGCCCGTCGACGTGGGCCGAGCGCATCGGCGCGCTCGGAGGCTGTCGCTCGCGACGTGGGTCGGCGGACTGATCGCCGCGCGCGCGAGCCGATGGTCGAGTGCGAGACGTTCACCCTGGATTCCATCCCGAATTCGGACCACGATCGGACCCATGTCGATGCCCCGCGTGCTCCGCGTCTCCGAGGACATCGTGCCGGTCAGTGAGCTGAAGGCGCATGCGGCCGAGTGGATGCGCAAGGCAGCGGAGACCGGCGCGCCGGTCGTCGTCACGCAGAACGGTCGGCCGGCGGCCGTCCTGCTCTCGCCGCAGGCCTACGACGAGCTGACCGCCCGAGCGCGCTTCCTCGGCGCCGTCGAGGAGGGCCTCGCGGACGCGGATGCGGGTCGTGTGACCTCCCACGCAGCGCTGAAGCGCGAGATGAAGGAGCGCTTCGGAAAGAAGACGCGTCGACGCGCGCGAGGCGGCTCCCCGTCCGCTGGACCGAGCGCGCGCGCGTGGACCTGATCGAGATCGGCGACTTCATCGCAGCGGACTCGCCGGCGGCCGCGGAGCGCTGGATCGAGAAGCTGCTGATCGCCGGCGAGCGCATCGGCGTTGCGCCGCTCGCCGGACGGCGCGTCCCCGAGCTCTCCCGCGACGACGTTCGCGAGGTGCTCGTGCGGAACTACCGAATCGTGTACCGCGTGCACGCCAGGCGTGTCGAGGTCCTCACGGTGTTCGAGGGACACCGACGGCTCCGACTCGATCCCCTCGGCGAGGACGACTGAGAGTCTGAGTCCACAGGAGTGCTCGCCCCGGAGGGACCGGACGGGAGCGCGCGCCGCGCGCGCGGACGGAAGGTCCCGGAGTGGGCGAGCCGATTTTTTAGACAGCCTCTGAGTCGGCAGGAGCGCTCGAGGCTACGCGGCGACGATCGAGAGCTTCTTCGGATCGCTGGAGCCGCGCGCGAGGTGCATCCGGCGGTCGACGCCGATCAGGTCGCCCTTCTCGAGGGGGACCCAGATGTTCTCGCCGTGCAGGGGCTCGCTCGAGAAGACGAGGTGGTTGACGGCGCCGGTGGTGGTCGGCGCCTCGCAGTGCGGCGCGAGGCTGGCGCAGGTCTCGCGATCCGAGCAGCGGTTCTTGTAGGTCGAGAAGAAGAGCTCTTTGCCGCCCTGGTGCGCGGCCATCGTCGTGCCGTCGGTGACGATGCAGGTGAGCATGTTGGGCTTGCCCTCGGTCGCGACCGCGATGCGCTCGACGTCGCGCACCGCCGCGCCGAGCGCGGCCATGACGTCGGCGGCGTCGCGCGGCTGCGCGAGTGGGCCGAGCGCCTCGAGGCGCGAGAGCAGCATGAAGAAGAGCACCTCGCTGTCGGTCTCGCCCAGCACGAAGCGGCGCAGGCGCGGGCTGATCTCGGCGATCAGCGCCTCGCGGTGCCGCTCGAAGCTCGGCACGTCGCCGTTGTGCGCGAAGACCCAGCGGCCGTACTGGAAGGGGTGGCAGTTGAGCACGGTGTGCCCGCCCTGCGTCGCCTTGCGCACGTGCGCGAGCACCGTCTCGCTCGACACCACGCCGCTGACGCGATGGAAGAGCGCGTCGCCGAGCGCGTGCGTCGGAGAGCGCGTCACGTGCGGCGCGCCATCGACGTAGTACGCGACGCCCCAGCCGTCGGGATGCCGCTCGCTCTGCCGTCCGAGCGCGTTCTCCGCCGCGATCAGCGAGCGGTGCATCTGCGAGGGGATGACGGAGCGGAACCCGAAGAGACGGCACATCGAGCCCGAATCGTACCGCGGATCGCACGGCGATCCCACGCTCGCGTTGCGCTCACATGATCGTGTCGCAGCGACCCTCGCCGAGCGACGCGGTGTTGTTGTCCTCGAAGCACTCGCGCTCACCGCCGGCGCTGTCGACGCGCACGAAGACCTCGCGCGCGGCGTCGGTCGGCGCGCCCACCCAGTCGGCGCACACGCGCTCCCCGGCACCGCGCGGCTCGAGGGTGCGCGTCGTGGTGGCGGTGCCGATCAGCGTGCCGCCGGCGTCGGGGTCTCCGTCGTAGAAGCTCACCTCGAGCCCGGGCCCGACCAGCACGTCGCCGCGGTTCCGGATCTCCGCGCACACGATCAGGATGCCCTCGCCGCAGCGCGACTCGTCGAAGCTGCTCGCCTCGCCGACGAGGTCGGGCGCGAGCAGCGCGTCCTCGAGCGCGACGTTGAGGCGATAGGTGTTGTGGCCGAGCCAGCTCGCCGCCTCGTCGCGCGGGATGCGGCCCAGCGGATCGATGTTGTCGATGTGATAGGTGTGCTGGTTCCAGATCGTCCGCGCGCCCACCCAGCTGTCGTCCGCGCTCGACCAGATCTCGACGCCCGGGATGCGCTCCGCCGCCGAGAGGCCGACCCCGGCAAACGCGGCCTCGTTGTTCGCCGTGAAGACGATCTCGGCGTTTCCGTCGTTGTCGACGTCGGCGACGATCGGCTGCTCGGTGCGGGTGCGCGAGGGGTTCGGCTGGCGGTAGAGCTCGGCGCCGGTGCGCCCCTCGAACACGAGGAAGTTCTGCTCGTCGTTGTAGATGACCTCGGCCGCGCCGTCGCCGTTGAAGTCGAACACGGTCGAGCTCGTGACGTTCGACGAGTCGTCCTCGGTGTCGACCCGCCAGAGCAGACCATTGCCGGCGCACTCCGCGGGCCGCGGGTCCACGCTGCACGCGGGATCGAAGACCGTGTAGCAGAACGCGCCCGCGACCCCGATCTCGGCGAGCCCGTCGCCGTCGAAGTCCGCGACGGTCGGCGCGCCGCCGCTGCCGACCGACGACATGCACGTCGGCAGGTTGCGCATCCAGCGCAGCGCGCCGGTCGCTCCGTCGTGCACGTAGAGCACGCCCGCCGCGACCCGGATCACCTCGGGCATTCCGTCGCGCGCCGCGACGCCGGTCGCGTCGACGACGTCGGCGATCGCGCAGAACCCGTCGCCGGTGCCCGTCGCCCGCCACAGGATCTCGCCGGTCGACGAGTACACGGTGTTGCCCGCGATCACCTCGAGCCCGGGCGAGGTCGGCACCACGTCGGCGACGCACGAGAGCGGGCCCTGCCCGTTGACGCCGCGACCGCCCATGCCGGTCCAGCGCACGGCGCCGGTCGCGCCGCTCATGACGACGTTGCCGACGATCACCTCGGGCGTGCCGTCGTGGTCGAGATCGGCGAGCGCGACCGACGCGTTCGGGATCACCGCGGCGCGCGGGAGCATCGTCGCGTCGGTGCGCCACAGCTCGGTGCCGTCGCGGCGATAGGCGACCGCGCCGCCTGCCTCGAGGAGCGCGACGAGCTCGGGCGCGCCGTCACCGTCGAGATCACCGGCCGCGGGGTGCGCGTCGAAGCGCAGCATCGGCACCGCCATCGTGTCGTCGAGGACCGGGCCGCTGCCGTCGCCCGCGAGCGTCATGCGCGTCTCGTACGGCGGCCGGCCCGAGACGATGCGCAGCACGCCGGTGCCGTTGAAGTCGCGGTAGCTGACGAAGATGATCTCGGGGATCGTCTCGTCGGGCCCGTCCTCGAGGAAGTCGATCACGACCGGCGACATGATCGCCTGCTCGAGCTCGGGGAACGGCAGGCCTTCGCCGCGCCAGTGCAGCTCGAGCGCGGGGCTCTCGAACGCGGTGCCCGCCGGCGTCACGGTGCAGCGCCCGGACGGGATGCCGCCGTCTTCGCCGACGATCGCGCCACCGTCGCCGCCGTCGGCGCCCGGGACGCCGCCGTCGTCGTTGCCGCGCGCGCAGCGTCCGTCGATGCATGCGAAGGCGGGCTCGCAGTCACCGGATGACCTGCACGTGCCGCGCGGAGGGCTGCCGCACTCGCAGCCGGGGGCGAGCGCGACGACGACAGACGCGAGCAGGAAGACGCGCAGCGACTGCAGGATCGAGACGTTGCCGGACATCTTCGTGCTCCACGCCAGAGAGAAGAAACGACGGTGACGCCCGAGGGCGCCGCCGCGTGTAGAGTACGATCTCGTGGCTTTCATGGATCATTCGCTTCGCTGGGCTTCTTCGCTGGTCCTGCTCGCGCTGCTCGCCTCGTGCGAGACGGGGAGCGCGCCGGATCTCTTGCCGATCGTGCCGCAGGAGGTGCGCGTCAGCGAGACGCTCTCGATCCTGCTCGCGGTGCAGAACGACACCGGGCGCGAGCTCCGGTATCGCGTCTCCGGCGCGATGCTGCCGGGCTTCGAGAGCGTGACGTCGCTGAGCGGATCGCCCGGTGGCGGCGAGTTCCGGTGGACGCCGCTCTCGAGCCACGTCGGCACCCACGAGCTCACGTTCGAGATCCGCTCGCCGTCGGACGAGGTGCTCGACTCGGAGCGCGTGATCGTCGAGGTGCTGCCGTCGAACGACTCCGCGCCGGTCTTCCTGCGGCCGGGCGCCGGCGGGACGTACGACCTCGCGCGCGATCCGTGCGTGCAGTTCGACATCGAGATCCGCGACGACGACAGCAGCGGCGTCGAGATCCGCGAGCGCAACCCGCTGCCCGAGGGCGCGGTGCTGGTCAACGACGGCCCGAAGAGCGCGACCTTCGACTGGTGCCCGACCGGCGATCAGATCGCGGCGAGCGAGCGCTGGACGATCGAGCTCGAGGCCGACGATCTGGACCACGCCGCGGTGCCGCACGACTACGTCGTCGTGCTGCGCGCGGGCGACACCTCCGGCTGCGCCGGCGCCGCGCCGGTGATCACGCTGCTGACGCCGCTCACGGGCGAGCGCATCACGAGCTCGAGCGGCTACGAGGTGCGCATCCGCGTCACCGACGACGCAGGGCTGCGCGACGCGCCGCTGCTCTACTGGTCGACTGCCGCGCCGGACGATCCCGAGAACCCCGACGTCACGAGCTTCGAGCAGGTGGTCTTCGATCCCGACGGCGCGGACGAGTGGCGCGCGCGCGTGCCCTCGCTGGGGCTCGAGGAGGGCGTCGAGGAAGACGTCTACTACCTCGCGACCGCGACCGACAACGACGACGCGATGGGCACGACGTGCGATCACCGCACGGACTCGGCGCTGGTCTCGTTCCTAGCGGTCGGGGGCGCGGGCGGCGCGGGCGATCTCGGACAGTGCTCGGCGTGCACGCGCAGCACCGAGTGCGCGAGCGGCATCTGCGTCACGGCCGCGGGTGGCTCGCGCTGTCTGACCTCGTGCGCGTCCGGCACCGCGTGCACGGCGGGGACCTGCGGCGACGCGATCACGGTCGAGGGCTCGACCCGGCGCGCGTGCGGCCCCGTCACCGACGTGTGCGGCGGCACGACGACGTGCACCAACGACGCGAACGAGCCGAACGACACGATCGCGAGCGCGACCGTCACGAGCGCCGCGACGCCGAGCTACCCGGGCCTGCAGATCTGCAGCGGCGACTCCGACTACTTCCGCATCGACGGCGCGTTCCGCGATCTGATCACGGTGACGGTCTCGAACTTCACGCACGCCGAGGGAGACCTCGATCTCCGCCTGCTCTCGCCGACCGGGACGATCGTCGCGTCGAGCGCGAGCGTGTCGAGCTCCGAGAGCGCGAGCTACTGCCTGGGCGACGGAGGCCGCGTGCTCGCGCAGGTGTTCGGCTATCGCACCGCCCAGAACCGGTACGACCTCGCGATCGAGCGGATGCCGATGGCGTGCTGCAGCGACGACTCCGGAGAGCCCGACGACACGCGCGCGACCGCGCGCCGGATCGTCGGCACCAGCTTCGAGGGCACGGTCTGCCCGGGGGACGACGATTTCATCGCGCTGACGATCGCGGGCGCGAGCATGGTGCACGTCGAGATCCTGTTCGACTCGGGGATCGGCGATCTCGATCTCGAGCTGCAGGGACCGGACGGAGCGCGCATCCGCGCGTCGACCGGCGTCGGCGACACCGAGACGATCGACGCGATGGTCTCGGCCGCCGGCACCTACTACGTGCGCGTGTACGGGTTCTCGATGGCGGCGAACACGTACCTCGGCGAGGTCACCGTGACGCCCGTCACGACGTGCACGACGACGAGCGCGTGCGCGACCGGACAGGTCTGCGACGCAGGCGCGTGCCGGAGCGACGCGTGCACCAGCTCCGCGATGTGCCCGTCGATGCACATCTGCCCGGTCTACGGGCCGAGCGGCGCGGCGCGCCACTGCGGCTACACGTGCGGCGTGAACTCCGACTGCCGCTCGACCGAGGCGTGCAAGTGGTTCCCCGAGGGGCGCGCGTGCGGCGTGCGCGGCGCCGGCGCGAACGGGGCGGCGTGCAGCGG
>JALYRN010001222.1 GCA_030855295.1 Myxococcota bacterium
GGACCGACGCGGCGCGCGGAGACGTCAGCGAGCCGAGGGCGTCGACCAGCGTCGCGTCCACGTCGGGCGCGGCGATGCGGCGCTCGATCTCGTCGAGGATCGCGTCCTCGGAGAGGAGCCGGCCCATCGCGGCGAGCGCCTCGCCGAGCACCGCCGGGTCGCGCGAGCCGAGCGCGCTGCGGAGGTACGGCAGCACGTCGTCGCCCCGGCCCCCGGATAGCGCGGGATCGGCGAGGTGACGAAGCGCGGCGACCTGCTCGCGCCGCGTGCCGTGCTCGAGCACGGCGGCGACCAGCGGCAGCGCGCGATGACGCGCCTTGGGCACCATCACGGCCATCGCCTCTTCGCGACCTGCGAAGTCGCGCTTGGCGACGAGCCGCTCGAGCGCCGTCAGCGCGGAAGGACCGCCGATCTGCTCGAGCACGGCGGCCGCGTGGGCGCGCGCGTCGGCGTCGGCATCGCCGAGCACCTCGCACAGGAGGCGGTGCGCCTCGACGTCGTTGGCGCGCGGCAGGACGGCGGCGATCGCTCGCCGCGCGAGCGGATCCGCGCCGCGCAGCGCGCGTGCGAGCGGTGCGAAGAGCGACGCGTCGATCGACGTGAACGCGAGCGCCTTGAACGCCGAGCAGCGGTTGACGTGCCGGGGTCCCTGCGCCGCGAGGCCCGGCTCGATGATGACCGCGAGGAGACGCTCGATCTCCGCAGGCGAGCAGGGCGAGGCCTCGGCGACGAACGCCCGGAGCTCGTCGGGCGAGCCCCACGTGGCGTCACGAAGCGCTCGCAGCTTCTCTCCCGGCTGCATCCGGGAACGAGACTACACGCTCGACGGGTCGGCGGAACAGGCTCGATCGAGCACCCCCGAGCGCGGCCGGAGCGGCGCCACCGCTCACGGTCGGGCGGATGCGTGCCTACGCAATTGCGAATGGCACTGGGGATCCGGGCGGTCCGCGCGCGCTGGTCGAGGCTGACCGACACGGTGCGGTCGAGCCTGTGGGCGATCCCGGTCGCGCTGGTCACGGCCGCGATCGTCGCCGTGATCGGCACGCTGCTGCTCGACCGCGAGCTCGGCTTCGAGCTCGCGGAGCTCTGGTGGCCGCTCGGCGCCGGTCCCGAGGGCACGCGGACGACGCTCTCGGCGATCGCCGCCTCGGTGATGACCGTCGCCGGCGTCTCGTTCTCGATGACGATCGTCGTGCTCCAGCTCGCGTCGAGCCAGTACTCGCCGCGCGTGGTGCGCCACTTCCGGCGCGATCGACTGATCCAGATCGTGTTCGGCGTGTTCACCGGGACGTTCACGTACGCGCTGCTCGCGATGCGGACGATCTCGGCCGCCGAGGGCGAGGGTGCTCCCTTCACCGCGCCCATCTCGGTGACGGTCGCGATGGCGCTCGGGATCCTGAGCATGGTGCTGCTGATCGCGCTGGTGCACCACGTCGCGCGCATCGCGCAGGTCTCGTGGATCCTCCACGCGATCGACCACGAGACACGCGGCGCGCTCGATCGGATGTATCCCGAGACGCTCGGCGACGAAGAGCGCGCCGCGCCCCCCCACACGTCGCCGCCGACCCGCAACGACACGCCGTGGATCGTGCGCTCGGACCGCGACGGCTACATCCAGTTCGTCGACGCGAGCGCGATCGACACGCTCGAGGGCGCCGAGCTGGTCAACGTCGAGGCGCGCATCGGCGACTTCGTGAGAGTGGGAGATCCGCTCCTGCGCGTGTGGCCGGGCGACGCGGGAGAGCGACAGCACAACGGCGGGATCGACGACGCGTTCGTGATCGGGCGGGAGCGAACGATGCAGCAGGATCCCAGCTACGGGCTGCGGCTCGTCGTCGACGTCGCGCTGCGCGCGCTCTCGCCGAGCCTCAACGATCCCACCACTGCAATCCACTGCGTCGACACGATCGGCGCGCTCCTCTGCAGGGCGGCGCGGCGCCGAGTGCCCGACCCGATGCGGCGCACCGAGACGGGGCTGCGCGTGCATGCGCCGCGGCCGTCGCTCTCGGACATGATCGCGGGCTCGCTCGAGGAGATCGTCGCGGCGAGCAAGAGCAGTCCGTCGGTCCTGATCGCGGTCGCTCGCGCGCTCACCGCGCTCGACGAGCGCGACGTCAGCGGCCACCACCGCGGCGCGCGCCGCGCGATCGCGGAGCGCATCCGGCACGTCGTCCGC
>JALYRN010001223.1 GCA_030855295.1 Myxococcota bacterium
GCGCGGGCGCGGCCGGCGAGGGCGGCAGCGATCTCGAGTCGATGCTGCGTCGGGATCGACGCTTCGCGTACCATCTTCCCTCGCGCGCAGCTTCGCTCCGCGCGCGCATGATCGACGCCGCCAACGACGTCGCGGTCGCGTCGATCACCGAGCTCCGCGAGCGGCTGGCGCAGAGCCTGCGGCGCGCGCGCATCGGCCGCATCGACGCGGTGATGGGCAGCAAGCGCCGCATCGAGATCCAGATCCAGAGCCTCGCCGCGGGCCGCTTCCCGCCCGAGCTGATGGATCCGCTGCGCATCCAGGGGCTCCTGCGCGACGACGAGGAGTACTGGCCGTTCGAGGGCGAGCTCTGGCAGGACGAGTACGAAGAGGACGACTCGCTCGAGGGCGCCGAGGAGGCCCCGGAGGAGATCGATCCCGACGCCGATCTCGACCTCGATGCCGCCGGCGACGACGACTCGTACGCAGAGGATGGCGAGTGAGGCGCGCGCTCGCGGTGCTGCTCGTGCTCACGGCGCCGGCGTCGATCGCAGCGGCGCAGCGGGCCGAGTCCGGCTCGCGCTTCCAGGCGCCGGCCGACGAGCAGCGGGTCGAGACCGAGGGCGCGAGCGAGGACGATCGCGCGCAGCTGCGCGGGGAGGGCGGGGGGGATGCGCCCTCCGATCTCGAGGAGCAGCTCTATCTGCGCGAGCGCCCCGACGCGATCGGCGCCGCCGCGCGCGACTGGCAGGATCAGCAGCTCGAGACGCTGCTCGCCCAGCGCGAGCAGCTCGCGACGCAGCGACGCGACGAGGCGATCGCGCTGCTCGAGGAGTTCATCGGCGAGGAGCCCGAGACCGCGCCGGAGATGCCGGACGCGCTGCTGCGGCTCGCGGAGCTGCGCTGGGAGCTCGCGCGCGCGCGCTACCTCGAGGCGTTCGCCGCGTGGCAGCAGGTCCCGGAGGAGAACCGCGGCGCGGAGCCGCGCCCCGACTATCGCGTCTCGCTCGCGCTCTACGATCGCATCCTCGAGCAGCACCGCGACTTCGATCGCTACGACTTCGTGATGTACATGAAGGCGTACGCGCTGACCGAGCTCGGCGACGCCGAGGGCGCGCTCGCGCTCTACCGCCGCATCCTCCGCGAGTTCCCGCGCAGCCGCTTCGTCCCCGACGCGCACATGGCGCTCGCGGAGACGCACTTCGCGAACATGGAATTCGCCGAGGCGCTCGCGGAGTTCGAGCAGGTGCTGCGGCATCGCGACAGCGAGCTCTACGACATGGCGCTCTTCAAGAGCGCGTGGTGCCTCTGGCGCATGGACCGCACGACCGAGGCGGCGACGCGCTTCCGGCGCGTGCTCGATCTCGGTCGCGAGCGCGGGCGGCTGACGAGCGCGCAGCGGCGGCGTCTCCGTGATCTCCAGAGCGAGGCGCTCGACTATCTGATCCAGGTCTTCACCGAGGACGAGCGCAACACCGCGCAGGACGTGTTCCGCTTCCTCGAGGAGATCGGCGGCGAGCAGTACGCGGGCCGCGTGCTGACGCGGCTGTCGCTCCGGTACATGGACGACGCCCGGTACGATCAGGGCATCGCCGCGTACCAGCTCCTGCTCGAGCTCGAGCCGGGGAGCGCGTCGGCGCCGCTCTGGCAGCAGCAGATCGCGTCGGCGTACGCCGCGATGGACGATCCGCAGCACACGCTCGAGGCGCTGACCACGCTCGCGAGCACGTACCTGCCGGGCGGCGAGTGGGCGCAGCAGCAAAGCGATCCCGACGTCGTCGCGGACGCGCGCACGAGGGTGGAGCGCGCGGTGCGGGTGCGCGCGATGCGCTGGCACGAGCTCGGCCAGCGTGACGAGCAGCGCATGCGCTTCGAGTGGGCGGAGCGCGGGTATCGGCTCTACCTCGAGCACTTCCCGGACACCGAGCACGCGTACGATCTGCACTTCTATCGCGCGGAGATCCTTTTCCACCGGCTCGAGCGCTATCCCGACGCCGGCCAGGAGTACCTCGCGGCGGCGCAGCGCGATCCGCAGGGCGAGCACACGCGCGACGCGCTCTACAACGCGATCGGCGCGTTCGAGCGGGTGCGCGAGACGCAGCTCGAGCGCTGCGCGCAGCAGCGAACGTCGGGCACGACGCGCGCCGCGGCCCGCGCCCCCCAGACCCCGGCGACTCCGCCGACCCCCGCGACCG
>JALYRN010000318.1 GCA_030855295.1 Myxococcota bacterium
GACGCATCGCGAGCTCCTCGGCGCTCGGCGTGAGGTCCTTGCCGCCCAGCCACGCGTGGAGGCGACGGCCCTCGGTGCGCCCGCTCGCCCCGGCGATGTACTGATGGGCGAGCGCGCGCAGCTCGCCGCCGAGCTCTTCCTCGTCGGCGCGCTGCTCGAAGCGCTCCTCGGCCTTCTTCCTGTGCTGCGCCACGAACGCGTCGAGCGCGGCGACCAGCCCGTTGCGCCGCCCCGGCTCGATGCCCGGCAGGCGAAGCGAGGCCGCGAGCGCGGCGACGACCACGTCGAGCTCCTGCAGCCCGCGATCCTCGAGCGAGCACGACGTGAACGCGAACCCGCTCTCGAGCGCCGAGCGCGCGAGCGCGTCGATCGCCGGGTCGGGCGCGGTGTCGCCCGAGAGGATCGCGACGGTGGCGAGCCCCGCCGCGGCGACGTCCTCCAGCGTCTGCGCGCGCGACGCGACCAGGTGCGCCAGCCAGTCGCCGCTCTCAGCCGGCGCCGCAGATGTCGAGCTCACCCCCATTCGCGGCAGGTTCTCCGCCGCGGATGGCCGCCGTCAAGGGCGGGCCGCCCCGGGGTCAGAGATAGCGGAGCCACCACCAGTCGCGCACGCGGCGCTGCTTGAGCGCGGCGTACCAGCGGCACAGTGGATAGAGGATCAGCAGCGCCGCGATCCACGCGACGTAGGTCAGCGCGAGCGGGTACTCGGGGCTGCCGCGGTGCTCGATCATCAGGTGGAGATCGCCCCACCGCAGCAGCGAGAGCAGCACCGCCGGGATGCGCAGCAGATAGAGGTGCGCGACGTAGAAGAAGAGCGGCACGCGCCCGAAGGTGTCGAGCGGCGCGACGAGCCAGCCCGGCAGGTCGTCGCGATCGAGGGCGGCCAGCAGGAGCGCGAGGGGCCCGAGCGTCATCAGCAGGTAGAGGAGCGAGGGCGGGTACTTCTCGCAGTCGAGGAAGCTGATCACGGTGCGCGCCGCGTCGCTCTGCACCGACCAGGGCTCGGGATCGCCGTAGACGTTCGACGCGCGCAGCACGACGAAGAGCGTGATCATCGACGCGCCCGCGATCACCAGCGCGCGCCGACGCTCCGCGCGCGGCCGATCGAAGAGCGGACCGATCCCGAAGCCGAGCATCATCACGCCGATCCACGGGATCAGCGGATAGCCGACGACCAGCAGCCGTCCGGGCGCGAGCTCGAACACGTCGCGCTGGTGGATCACCGCCCACGGGAACGCGAGCGCGCCCTCCGCCTCGATGCCGTCGAGCAGGTTGTGCGCCGCCATGATCGCGACGCCGATCCCCGCGATGACCGGGCGCGGCAGCGAGATCACGGCCGCGAGGATCACCATCGACCAGCCGAGCGCCCAGATCACCTGCAGCAGCACGAAGTGATAGGGCTCCGGCGCGAACCCGAGCTTCACCACCGTGAGCTCGAGCAGCACCAGCCAGAGCCCGCGCGTGATCAGGAACACCCGCAGCTCGCGCGCACTGCGCCCGCGCCCGTAGAGGTACGCCGCCGTGCCGGCGAGCACGACGAAGCCCGGCGCGCAGAAGTGCGTGATCCACCGCGTCGCGAAGAGCACCGGCGTCGTCACGCGCAGATCGGTCGGATCGATCCCGAACCCGAAGAAGAAGTCGCGCGCGTGGTCGAGCACCATCACGACCATGATCGCGCCGCGCACGAGATCGATCGCGCGATCGCGACCTCGCACCGGCTGCAGCGTCACGGCCGCGATGGTACTCCGTCTCTCCTGGGCGTCGCCCTCGCCTTCCGCTCGAAGGCTGTCTAAAAATCGGCTCGCCCGATGGCGCCACTCTCGATCGCGCGCTGCAGCACCCGCACCCGCTGCATCACGCCGCGCGCGTCCGCTTCCGAGAGCCCCACTTGCACCCGATCGCCCACGCGTCGCACGTGCTCGCGACCGCCCTCGAGCAGCGGCCCGGGTGGCACGCGGCGCCAGCGCCCGTGCTGCCGCTCGTACTCCTCGATGCGCATCAGCGCGCTCACCTCTTCCCAGCCGAGCCGCGACACCCGCTCCGCGGTGTCCGCCGGGATCGCGGGCACGACGAGCTCGGAGAAGTCCTGCCGATCGCGCATCGCGGGGCGTCGCTCGGCGCTGAACGCCACCGAGTTGTCGACGAGGAACAGATGCAGCGGCTCTCGGTACACCACGAACTGCGCGGCGTGCGCATCGCCGTTGCGGACCAGGAACGCGACGACGTTCAGGTGCGCGAGGTTCCGCCGCTCCGCGCGGCTCTGCCCGACGAAGCGCGCGGCGTCGTAGAGCGCGGGATCGGCGCTCCACACGCCGTGCGGCGCGGGGACGATCCCGTCCCGGCGCGCCTCCACCAGCGTCACCGAGCCCGTCAGCCAGTACGACAGGTAGCCCAGCACGCAGCCCATGTCCTCGACGGGCGCAGCCGACGCGAGCCAGCGCGCCTCCTGCTCGGCGTCGTAGCAGTGGCTCGCGGCCGGAGGGACGACGTAGTCCGCCGGCTCGAGCACCAGCCGCTGGACGTGATGGGCCGCGAGCTCGGCGACGGGATCGTTCCATGCGCTCGCGCTCGAGGCGGGCCGCCACTTCGCCTCGAGCACGACGTCGCCCTCGCGCACCGTCAGCGCGACCGCGCCCTGCGCGCCCGAGGTCTGGCGGCACCCGATGATCGCGAGCGCGTCCGATCGAAGCGACTCCTCGACCTCCCGCGGCGGACGACACGCAGAAGACGCCGGCTCGGTGCCCACGCAGAGCCTCGCGGGCTGGCTTACCGAGGTCGGCGCCGCGATCTGGCACTGCGCCGGCGCGCAGCCGAGCAGCCCGGAGAGCGCACCCGCGACGAGCCACCCGCACGAGGCCCGCCGCTCCGGTCCGCTTCGATCGAGGCCCGACATCCGTTCTGTGGTGCAGCGGACGTTCACCTCTCGTGCCACGCCCCGCGCGCGGCCGGAAGGGCCTGGAGCGAGCGAGCCGATTCTTGGACAGCAGCTGGATGCAGGTCGGCTCGCGGCTCGAGAGTCGCAGCCCTATACTCGCCGGCCATCCGCTCTTGGAGGCTGCCCGTGCTCGACGAAACGCCCCGGCTCGCGCTCACGTTCGACGACGTCCTGCTGCAGCCGGGCTACTCCGATTTCCTGCCGCAGGACGCCGACGTGCGCACGCGGCTCACCCGCGGGCTGCGCCTGAACATCCCGATCCTGTCGAGCGCGATGGACACGGTCACCGAGTGGAAGACCGCGGTGACGATGGCGCGCAACGGCGGGCTCGGGGTGCTGCACAAGAACCTCTCGCCCGAGGAGCAGGCGCGCGAGGTGCTCAAGGTGAAGCGCGCCGAGAGCGGGATGGTGCTCGATCCGGTGACCATCGAGCCGAGCCGCTCGCTCCACGACGCGTTCGCGATCATGCGCCGGCACGACATCTCGGGCCTGCCGGTGGTCGACGGCGGCAAGCTGGTCGGCATCCTCACCGCGCGCGACGTGCGCTTCGAGAAGAACCTCGGGCAGGCCGTCGATCAGCTGATGACGCGCAAGCTCGTCACGGTGCCGGTGGGCGTCTCGCAGGACCGCGCGCGCGAGCTGCTGCACGCGAACCGCATCGAGAAGCTGCTGGTGGTCGGTGACGCCGGCGAGCTGGTCGGCCTGATCACGATCAAGGATCTGCTGCAGGCCGAGAAGTTCCCGGGCGCGATCAAGGACGACAAGGGCCGGCTGCGCGTCGCGGCGGCGATCGGCGTCGGGAAGGATCGCGCCGAGCGCACGGCCGCGCTCGCGGCGGCGGGCGTCGACGTGCTGATCATCGACACCGCGCACGGGCACTCGAAGGCCGTCATCGACGCGGTGCGCGCGACCAAGACGGAGCACCCGCACATCCAGCTGGTGGCAGGGAACATCGCGACCGCGGAGGCGACGGTCGCGCTGATCGAGGCGGGCGCCGACGCGGTGAAGGTCGGCATCGGGCCGGGCTCGATCTGCACGACGCGGATCGTCGCGGGCATCGGCGTGCCGCAGATCACGGCGATCAGCGACTGCGCGCGCGCGGCCGCGAAGTACGACGTGCCGGTGATCGCCGACGGCGGCGTGAAGTTCTCGGGCGACGTCGTGAAGGCGATCGCCGCCGGCGCGGAGACCGTGATGGTCGGCTCGCTGTTCGCGGGCACCGACGAGACGCCGGGGCAGGTCGTGCTCTTCCAGGGCCGCAGCTACAAGCAGTACCGCGGCATGGGCTCGCTCGGTGCGATGGGCCGCGGCAGCAAGGATCGCTACGGCCAGGCCGACGTCGAGGACGCCGGCAAGCTCGTGCCCGAGGGCATCGAGGGGCGCGTGCCGCATCGCGGGCCGCTGAGCGGCGTCGTGTACCAGCTGGTCGGCGGGCTGCGCGCGGGCATGGGCTATACCGGCTGCCGCACGATCGAAGAGCTGCGCACCAAGGCGCGCTTCGTCCGGCAGAGCGCCCAGGGCCTGCGCGAGAGCCACGTGCACGACGTCGTCGTCACCGAGGAAGCGCCGAACTACCGGGTGTGAACGCGCGCCTCGCGTCTCGAGCGCGCGGTGTCGGGGGATGACATGAGCGAGCGGGTGCCCTGCGGATCGTGCGGTCGGCCGATGAGCTCGGTCTCGGTGCGATGCCCGCACTGCGCGGCGTTCCAGGCGCGCTCGCCGGTGAAGCCCGCCGCGGCGACACGCTCGGATCCGCCGCGCGCGATGAAGGTGAGCTCCGAAGAGGCGCGCGCGATGCTGTCGGTGAGCGCGGTGAGGGCGGGCGACGACGTCGAGGCCGAGGCCGACGAGCCCGGCGTGTTCGCGGGCATGGTGCTGCCGCACCCCCGATCGAGCGGCGGAACGCGCGTCGCCGAGATCGTGCTGACCGTGATCGCCGCGCCGCTGGTCGCGCTCTCGCTGGTGGCGCTCGCCTCGCTCTACCTGCGCGTGCTCCGCTTCGGGGGTCTGCGCGCGCGGCCGGCGGGGTTCCGGATCTTCGGTGGGATCGCGGGGGCGTTCGCGCTCGGATGCTTCTTGTTCGCGGCCGATCTCTCCACGACGGTGGTGGCCGCGGTGCTCGCGATCGAGGTCGCCGCCCTGCTCGCGCGCGCCGCCGTACGGTCGGTCGCGAAGCGACGGCGCAGCGCGACGTTCGATCTCACGCGCTGAGTCGACCGGAGTGCTCGCCCCGGAGGGACCGGACGGAAGCGCGCGCTTCGCGTGCGGACGGAAGGTCCCGGAGCGGGCGAGCCGATTTTTAGACAGCCCTGAGTCGACCGGAGTGCTCGCCCTGGAGGGCGCGGACCGGAGCGCGCGGACGGAAGCGACCGGAGCGGACGAGCCGATTCATGGACAGCCGCTGAGCGTCAGCCCGCGGGGAGCTCGAGCCGGCGCGGGGCGACGACCAAGCCGTCGACGTCGATCCACGCGTGCTCGCCCGGCGTGAAGGTCACGCCCGCGAACGTCACCGGCTCACCGGCGATGCCGTGCGCGCGCTTGTCGCTCTTGCGCGGGTGCGTGCCGAGCGCGAGCACGCCGATCGCGATCTGCGCGATGTCGGCCGCGTCGCGGATGCAGCCGTGGACGACGATGCCCGACCAGCCGTTGCGCTGCGCGAGCGCGGCGAGCTGATCGCCGACCAGCGCCCGGCGCATCGAGCCACCGCCGTCGATCACGAGCACGCGCCCGTCCCCTGGCTTCGAGAGCGCCTCGCGCACGAGCGCGTTGTCCTCGTGCAGCTTCAGCGTCGCGATCGCGCCCTCGAACTCGGCGCGGCCACCGAACGATCGGAAGATCGGATCCGCGACGCGCACCAGCTCGGGATGCGCATCGCAGAGATCGGTCGTCTTCGTGAACGTCATGCGCACGGCATAGGCGCGACGAGCGATCGCCGTCAATGATGGCGCAGCGCGCGGATCAGCTCGTCCTTCTTCTTCGTGGTCGGGGCGTCGACGCCGCGCTCCTTGGCGAGGTTCACGAGCTCCTTCTTGGTGCGCTCCTCGTACGACGTGTTGGGATTGCCGGTCCCCTGCGTCGTCTCGTTCGGCGTGCGGCCCTCCTCGCGGCGCTGCTTGTTCACCGTGCGCGCGGCGATCTCCTTCGCGCGGTCCGCGGGCTTGCCGCGCTTCTCGGCGCTCTCCTTGATGTGGTCGTACTTGCGCTCGTCCTTGCTGCTCCACGCGCTCGGCATGACGCGCTCCTCTCGTGGTGTGGGCTGCTGATGCGAGAGACGGCTTCTGCATCGCGCGTTCCTCGAGGGTTCGCCGTCGACGCGTGCGCGGAGATCGTCGCATCGCGCCACGCTGCCGTTCGAGAGCGTGGCAGCCCCGCCGCGGCCTGCCGCGAACGGCCGAGGAAATGCACGCGCTTGCAGCGCTGTTCCAAGAGACCCAGGCTGTTCGCGAGGAGAAGAGATGTCCGCGGCACGCGCCAAGCCCTCATCCGCACGCACTTCGACCGCACGAGCCCCGGGCTCGGCGAGACCGTCGTTCGCGGATCTCGGTCGCGAGCTGAAGCTCCACGGCTTCATCCTGTTCGTCTCGATCGCGATCCTGTGGGCGCAAGAGATCATCGACACGGTGCTCGGCGGTCGCCTCGACGCGCTCGGCATCCGCCCGCGCGAGGCCGAGGGGCTGATCGGGATCCTGCTCGCGCCCTTCCTCCACGTCGGCTTCCCGCACCTGATCGCGAACACGATCCCGTTCGTGGTGCTCGGGTGGTTCGTGCTGCTGCGCGAGACCTGGCACTTCTTCGTGGTCACGCTCGCCGTGACCGTCCTGGGCGGCGCGGGCGTGTGGCTCTTCGGGCAGAGCGGGAGCGTGCACCTCGGCGCGAGCGGGCTCGTCTTCGGCTATCTCGGCTATCTCGTGCTGGGCGGCTGGTTCGAGCGGCGCATCGTGACGATCCTCGGCTCGCTGGTCGTCGCGGTGCTCTACGGCAGTCTGATCTGGGGCGTGCTGCCGGGCGTCCCCGGTGTGTCGTGGGAGGGACACCTCTTCGGGTTCCTCGCCGGCGTGCTGATGGCGTGGATGCTCGCGCGCCGCGGCGGGGCCAGGCCGCGCCGCAGCTTGCTGCCGAACGACTGACTCGGCAGGAGTGCTCGCCCCGGAGGGCGCACACGGGAGCGCGCCCGGCGCGCGGACGGAAGCGCCCGGAGCGGGCGAGCCGATTTTTAGACAGCCTTTGAGTCGGCAGGAGTGCTCGCCCCGGAGGGCGCACACGGG
>JALYRN010001224.1 GCA_030855295.1 Myxococcota bacterium
GGTGCGCGTGCTCGACAACGAAGAGCCGGAGCTCGCGGTCGCGCGCGGCGCGGTCGCGTACGGGCTCGCGCGGCGCGGCGTCGGGATGCGCATCGGCGGTGGCTCGGCGCGCAGCTACTTCCTGCTCCTGCCGCCGGCCGAGCCCGAGGGTCCGCGGCGCGGCCTCTGTCTGTTGCCGCGCGGCGCCGAGGAGGGTGAGGAGCTCACGCTGGAGGAGCGCACCTTCTCGCTGAAGCTCGGGCAGCCCGTGCGCTTCCTGCTCGCGTCGAGCACGGGCGAGGCCGCGTACCTGCGCGCCGGTGAGATCACCGACGTCGACGACGAGCTCTTCCGCGATCTGCCGCCGCTCGCCGCGGTGCTCGACGACGAGCGCGCGAGCGAGGGCGCGAAGGCCGCGCCGCGCGAGGAGACGGTGAAGCTCGCCGCCGCGCTGACGGAGATCGGCACCCTCGAGATCAGCTCGATCGCATGCAGCGAGACGGGAGAGCAGCGCGATCGCAGCCGCCGATGGAAGCTCGAGCTGCAGCTGCGCGGCGGCGGCGGCGAGACGCTCGCGGCCCAGCGCGTCACCCAGCTGCACCCGCGCTTCAAGGAGGCGCGCGCGAAGATCGACGCGGTCTACGGCAAGAGCGAGGTCGGCCTCGAGGGCAAGCCGCAGAAGACGCTGCGCACCGATCTCGAGAAGATCCTGGGCGCGCGCTCGCAGTGGAACACGCCGCTCCTGCGCGAGCTCTGGGGCGCGCTGTTCGCGGGCGTGAAGCGGCGCCGCCGCAGCGCCGATCACGAGCGCGTGTGGTTCAACCTGGTCGGCTACTGCCTGCGCCCGGGCTTCGGATATCCGCTCGACGACTGGCGCGTGCGGCAGCTGTGGACGACGTTCGAGCAAGGCGTGCAGTTCGCGCCCGAGGCGCAGAACTGGAGCGAGTGGTGGACGCTGTGGCGTCGCGTCGCCGGAGGGCTCGACGCGTCGATGCAGCAGAAGGTGCTCGCGTCGATCGAGTGGTACCTGCAGCCGCCGTCGCCGCGACCGCGCGCGCGGCCGGTCGGGCCCAAGGCGCTCGGGCAGGACGACATGGTCCGGCTCGCCGCGTCGCTCGAGCGGGTGCCTGCCGAGAGCAAGGCGCAGGTCGGCGACTGGCTCGTCGAGCGCCTGACGAAGCACCGCGAGAACGCCGCGTCGTGGTGGGCGGTGGGGCGCATCGGCGCGCGCGTTCCGTTCTACGGCAGCGCGCACAACGTGGTCGGCCGCGGCAAGGCCGTGGAGTGGCTCGACGCGGTGATGCGCCTCGACTGGCGCAAGGTCGAGCCCGCCGCGTTCGCCGCCGCGCAGCTCGCGCGGCGCAGCGGGGATCGCGAGCGGGACGTCGATGCCGCGCTCGCGAGCGAGGTCGCCCAGAGGCTGCGCGCGATCTCGGCGACCGACACGTGGGTGCGCATGGTCTCCGAGGTCGTGGAGCTCGAGGCTGCGGAGGAGCAGCGCGTCTTCGGCGAGTCGCTGCCGCCCGGGCTCCGACTGATCTCTTGATCAGCCCGCGCGCGACCCGCGCTGGATGGTGGCGCGGAGCCCGGATCCGCCTTGACTCTCGCACCCTTCTCCTGGTTCGATGCGTCGTCCCGGGCCTGGCCCGGAAACCCATTTCGTCGTTCGGCAGGCGCGAGCGAGAGGACCCGAAGAGCAATGTTCTCCGTCGTCATCACCGAGAAGGGCGGCGCTCAGCGCCGACTCGACTTCGACAAGAACGAAGTGACGATCGGCCGCGTCCAGGGCAACGACATCATCCTGCCCAAGGGCAATGTCTCGAAGCGCCACTCGCGGATCGTCCTCAAGGACAATCGCTTCATCGTCGTCGACCTGAAGAGCACCAACGGCACGTACGTCAACGGCCGGAAGATCACCTCGCCGCTGGTCGTGAAGTCGGGCGACAAGATCTACATCGGCGACTTCATCATGACGCTCGAGGAAGCGGCGGGCGTGCAGCCCTCGCCCCCGAGCCATGGCGACATGGGCGCGCCGGTGCCGCAGCAGTCGATGCCGCAGCAGGGCATGGCCCCGCAGCAGCAACATCCGCCGCCGCAGATGCAGCAGCCGCCGCCGCAGCAGATGCAGCAGCCGCCGCCGCAGCAGATGCAGCCGCCGCAGCCGGTGATGGCCGCGCCTCCGATGGC
>JALYRN010001225.1 GCA_030855295.1 Myxococcota bacterium
CGCCGCGTGTCCGGGCGCGGGCGCGGGTGCGTCGCCGAGGCTCCGAGCTTCGCCGAGATCGTGCATCGCTTCGTCTTCCTCCCGATGGCGCCGTCGAGCGTTTCAGCGCGACGAAACGTGTTTCAGGGCCGGCTCGACCGCGGTGGGTGCCGCGGCGGCGGGCAGGGCTGCCGCGGACGCACCGCCGGCATCGGCGCGGCGCATGCGGCCGAGGTCGATCGCCGCGAGGAGCAGCGGAACGGCGGAGAGCGCGAGCACCCAGGGCCAGTCGCGACCGAGCGCGATGTCGGCGCCCGCGGCCCGGGGGATCTCCTGCGAGAGCAGGAACACCGCCATCACCACCACGAACCAGGCGAACCCACGTCGCAGCAGATCCTGCCGCACCCTCGCCGCGAGCGCAGCGCCGCCGAAGCTCCCGACCACCGCGGCCGCCGTCACCATCGCGGCCAGCCCGAGGTCGATCGTGGTCGAGCCCAGGTAGCCGGCGAGCGCGGCGGACGACTTCATGGCGATCACGAGCAGCGAGGTGCCGACCGCGTCACGCATCGAGAGCCCGCCGAGGAGCACCAGCGCCGGCACCACGAGGAATCCTCCGCCCGCGCCGACGAGACCGGTGACGGCCCCGACGGCCAACCCCTCGAGCACGATCGCGAGCAGCCACAGGCGATCGGCGGCCTGCCTCGGGCTCGTGGCCGGGGCTGGCTCGCGCTTGCGCCGCATCATCGCGACCGCGGTCACGAGCATCATCGCGCCGAAGGCGAGCAGCAACACGATGCCCGGCACCAGGTGCGCGACACGGCCGGCGCCGTACGCGCCGAGCATGCTCGTCGCGCCGAACAGCAGGCCGGTCCGCCAGCGCACGCGACCGCCGCGCGCGTGAGGAACGAGCGCTGCGACGCTCGTGACGCCGACGACCAGTAGCGACGTCGCGATCGCCTCGTGCGTTCCCAGGCCGAGTACGTACACCAGGATCGGCACGGTCAGGATCGAGCCACCGCCGCCGAGCAGACCGAGCGAGACGCCGACGAGCACCGCGAGCGCGAGGCCGAACATCAGCGTGGGCAGTGCGAGCGCCATGATGCGGCGGAGCGTTGCGATGACCGTGCCGAGGACCGTACCGCCGCAGAGCTGACGGACGAACGGTCCGCGGGAACGCGGTGAAACGCACCGTTTCACAGACGGCGCATCATGAAACAGGCATGCAACATCGACGCGGGCGTGGAGCGGCGCCGAGGGATGCCTATCGTTCGAACGCGCGCAGGGCAGAACCCCGAGACGACCTGGCACGCGACCTGCGAATGGCGGCGCCGAGGAGGCATCGGCTGGAATGCAGGATCTCGTCGTCTCGATCGGATGGGCGCTCGCCGGAGGCGCGCTGATCGGCATCAGCGCCTCGCTGTTGCTCGCGCTCAACGGCAAGGTCGCGGGCATCAGCGGCATCGCCTCGGGGCTGCTCTCGCCGACGAGGGGCGAGGTGGCGTGGCGTGCGCTCTTCGTCGCCGGCCTGCTCGCAGGCGGCGCCGCGGCGTACGTCGTGATGCCGGAGGCGTTCGACGCGAGCGCCGCGCCCGCGCTGGCGCTGGTCGCGCTCGCAGGCCTCCTGGTCGGCGTCGGGACGCGCCTCGGGAACGGCTGCACGAGCGGCCACGGAGTCTGCGGGATCAGCCGCATCGCGCCGCGGTCCATCGCGGCGACGCTCACCTTCATGCTCACGGGCGCTCTGACGGTCGTGCTCGTGCGCGCGCTGGGAGGCATGCAGTGAGCACCCGAGCGAAGCAGGGGATCTCCGCCTTCGTCGCCGGCGTGGTCTTCGCCATCGGCCTGGCCATCGGCGGCATGACGGAGCCCGCGAACGTGATCGGGTTCCTCGACGTCACCGGCGACTGGCGCCCTGCGCTGATGTTCGTGATGGTCGGCGCGATCGCGGTGAACGCGCTGGTCTATCGGTGGGTGCGGCGCCGTCGCGCGCCGCTCTTCGCGGAGACGTTCGCGCTGCCGACGCGGCGTGACCTCGACGCGCGGCTGCTCGGCGGCGCTGCGATCTTCGGCGTCGGCTGGGGTCTGGCGGGGTACTGCCCGGGGCCCGGCATCGTCTCTCTCGCGAGCGGCTCGACGACGGCTCTCGTGTTCGTCGGCGCGATGCTCGGTGGGATGGCGATCGTCGG
>JALYRN010001226.1 GCA_030855295.1 Myxococcota bacterium
GGGCCGGACGAGGCCCTCAGCGTCGACGCGAAGGTCGAGCGGACGCACGCGGAGCGGGCGATCCGGTCGACACCCCGCCTCCCGACGCATCACCGAAGATGATCGGCAGCCCGACGCGCTTCTGCGGAGCGGAGGACCCACGGCCCGCGCCCCACCGGAGCGTTGCCGGTCTCGCGCGCTTCCTGACTCCATCCGAGTGATCGCTGCTCTCAGTCGAGCGTGCCCTGGCCCGGGCCGTACACGACGGTGTAGGGGCGCGCCTGCAGGATCACCACGTGGTGATCGGGGCCGGCGATCAGGAACTCGACGTCGACCGCCATCGTCTCTCCGCCGCCCCAGCGCGGCACGAAGTGCTCGTGCAGCACCGTGAGCACGTCGGTCAGCGCGAGCACCTCGGACTCGGTCAGGAGCGGCTGGCCGCCGGTGCGCGAGCTGCGCGTCAGGAGCTCGCTCTCGATGACCTCGCCGTACGTGTAGACGAGGTGCTGCTCGGGGACCTCTTCGCCGTCCGCGCCGGTGACGCTGCCGCCGAGCGCCTGGGCGTTGATCAGGAACCCGGGCCGCGCCTGGAAGAACGGGTTCGCCGTGATCGCCACGCCGTTCGCGCGCGCTCCGTCGACGAAGGGCTGCGCGAGGACCGCCATCGCCACGCGGAGGTGATCGAGGCGGTACCACTCGCGCTCTTCGTACGCGCCGTCGCGCCACACGCTCGCCCACACCTCGCGCAGCGCGTCCGCGAGCTCCTGATCGCTCGCGCCCGCGCTCACGATCACGCTGCTGTAGAGGCCCGCGCCGGTGAAGCCCGCGAGGTCCTCGGCGTTCGTGCTCGAGCGCAGGATCCATCGCGCGCTCGGCGCGGTGCGCTGCATCTGGCGGCGGATGTCGCGCAGCAGCGCGGGCTCGACCGCGGCGCCCTCGATCATCGCGCGCATCTGCGCGAGCCGCGCCGCGCGCACCGTCGCGTCCGCGCGGAACGACGGATCGGCGAGCATCTGCGGCAGCCCGTTCGCGACGCCGGTGTCGCTCAGGTGCTCGAGGTAGTGCGCGAACGGCACGACGAAGCCCCCGGGCGTCCGCACCGGCGCGCCGATGCTGCACGCCTCGCCGAGCTGCGACGCCTTCGCACCCGCGAAGTCGGCGTCGGCGATGCGCAGATCGCAGACCGGCACCAGCCGTCGCTCGCGCGGATCGAGGCGCGGCACCAGCGTCTGCGCAGGGCGCATCCGGCTCCAGCTCGCCTCCGCCTGCGCGAGCGTCGCGGGGCGGACGCCGAACTCCTGCGTGCCCACCGTGAGCTCGACGAGCTGCCCCTCGAAGCGCCGCAGGTCCGGGTGCTCGAGCGCGCCGCGCAGGCCCATGTTGGGCGTGCCGCGGTTCGCGCAGAGGATCGCGATGTGCCCGAGCGGCGCCTGCAGCTCCTGCGTGATCACGCCGGCGACCACCGAGATCTCGTCGGGGAGATCTTCGAGCACGAGGATCTGATCGGGGCGCACGGTCCGCGGATCGAGCGCGCCGCGCACGATGCGCAGCCTCCCGTAGGCGACGCCCTGCGTCAGCGGCTGGTAGCGCACGCCCGCGAACACCTCGGCCGAGCTCGTCAGCGGAAGTCGATCGCGCACCGCCGCGATCGCTCGCTCGTGCTGATCCGAGAGCGGCCGGAATCGCAGTCGATCCCCGATCCACATCGCGCCGCGCAGCTGCTCGAAGAGCGCGACGATGCGCTCGCCGGACAGGGTGTCGCCGCTGACCAGCTCGAGCGTCCAGAGATCCGAGTCGAGGTAGTGCGTGATCGTGCCCATCTCGAAGCGACGCTCGGGACGGCGGTACTCGCGGATGTTGAACGTCCGGTGATCCTCGGGCGAGCGACCGACCCCCCGGAGCCGATCGCGCGCGAAGAAGTAGTGGATGTCCCACAGCTCCGAGTCGAAGAACCAGAGCCTGCGATCGTCCTCGAGATCGACGACGAATTTCACGACCTCGGTGCGCGCGACCGACGCGCTCGCGGGGCGCGCGGCGAGGCGATGCCACGTGGTCTCGTCGGGGATCGCGTGCGCCGACTCGAGCCGGCTCGGCGCGGCGCGCTGGCTCGAGCCTCCCTCGCTCGACTCTCCCTCGCTCGCGCGCAGCGATCCGTCGTCGGGCAGCGGCGCGATCGGTCCGGCGC
>JALYRN010000319.1 GCA_030855295.1 Myxococcota bacterium
CTCGCCGTCGCTGCACGAGCCGCCCCCGTCGCCGCCGCTCACGCCGCCGTCGCTGCCGGGCGGCGCGCCGCACGCGTCGTTCGGATGCGTCTCGCCGCACGTGCCCATGTCGGTGCAGTACCAGCTCCCGTTCGAGCAGCGGTACCACGCGCAGCTCTCCATCCCGCAGCCGGGGTACGAGACCTGGACGCACTCGCCGTCCGGCACCGTGGTGCCGAGCGTCGCGCTCTCGCACGCGCGCGGCGCCGCATCGACGCGCACCGAGAGCGTCCCCTCGCGACCGAAGTGCGCGCCACCGACGCGCGCGATCCGCCAGCGACCCGCGTGCACGCCGGGCGTCGCCGGGACCGTGACCTCGACCTGCAGCTCGATCGAACCGCCGGGCGCGACCATCGTCCCCGCCGGGAGCCTCACCTCCGCCGGCATCGCGAACGCACCGCCGCTGTGACGCAGAACGTAGCCCTCGGGCGTCCAGGTCGTCGTGCCGGTGTTGCGCCAGGTGAACACCTGCGTGATGCGCGTGCCCGCCGAGCCGCGCACCTCGCCCGCGTGCGTCGCGCGCGTGACCACCGAGTCGTCGCGCTCGCCCATCGCGGTGCAAGCGCGCGTCGGCGCTCCGCTGATCCACAGCGCCTCGGGCTGGCTCGAGCAAGCGCCGCCGTAGGGATCGAGGGTGACGGCGCTCGACGCGTAGTAGCTCGCGACGTCGCGCACGTTGCTGCGCACCTCGAAGTGCAGGTGCGGTCCGGTCGAGCGGCCGCTGTTGCCGCTGTTGCCGAGCACGTCGCCGCACGCGACGCGCGCGCCGTCGCGCACCTGCCCGCCGCCGGGGCTGAGGTGCGCGTAGAGCGTCCCGAAGCCGCCGTCGTGCACCATGATCACGTGGTTGCCGAAGCCGCCGCCGCACGTGCTCGACATCGAGCCGTTCGCGGGACAGCCGGTGACCGAGCGGATGACCGTGCCCGCCGCGGCGGCGTGGACCGGCGTCCCGACCGCCACGCCGAAGTCGGTGCCGCGGTGGTTCGCGCGCGTGAGCGGCGTGCAGTCGTGACGCGCCCAGCCCGTGCCGCGGCGGTTGCTCACGGGCGACGTGACGCGCGGCGACTCGATCGGCGAGGCGATCCATCCGCTGCCGGCCGGCGGCGGCATCGGCGTCTCGCCGCCGTACCAGAACGCGTGGCCCATCTCGCGGTAGAGCGTGCGCGCCGCGGTGTCGTACTTCGGGTAGCGATTGGACCAGCAGCGCCCGCCCTCGGGGCATCCGTTCCAGTAGCGCACCAGCGTGCGGATCCAATTGTCCCAGCTGCCGTCGTCGATGCGCAAACGGTTGATGAACGCGATCGCGTCGGCGCGCGCCGCAGTGCCGGGCAGGTAGCGCGACCGCTGCGTCTTCTGGATCAGCCGCTCGATCGCGACCGAGGTGTTGCCGCGCAGCGAGAGCACGCCGGCGCCGTGCGCGCGCACGGTGTCGTCTTCGGTGCCGTCGTCGATCTGGAACATGCCGAGGCCGCCCTGATTGATCGAGCACGGGCCGTCGCCGCCGCCCGAGATGATGGACGAACCGCCGCAGTCGGCGTGCGCGGGCCCGGGGCACGCGGGGAACTCGCGCGAGCAGTGCGACAGATACGTCTCTTCCTCGGCGAGCATCGCGATCATCAGGCCGTTGGTGATCCCGGCCGCGGCGGCGGTGTCGCGGATGAGGGTCGCGCGCTCGCGGCGGACCGCGGCGCTGATGTTCGACTCGGCGGCGCCCGGAGGCTCGCTCGGAGCGCACGAGGTCGAGAGCACAACGGCGCAGAGCGCGACGAGCGCAGCGCACGATGAATGACGGCGGCTCACGGCGTACCTCCCGCGGGGTAGCTGGCGGCGCAGGTACTGGCGCCGCTCGGCAGCAGCGCCAGCACCGAGCCCGTGCGCGCGATCCGCGGCCACTCGCCGGGACCGACCTCGGTGGCGGCGCGCGCCGCGACGTCGAGGCGCCACACGCGCGAGCTCCCGTCCTCCTCGGCGACGCCGTAGAAGAGCACGCCGTCGGCCCACGCGAGCTGGCGCTCCATCACCGGCGTGAACCCGGGCACGATCTCGTCGAGCCCGACGTTCGTGATCTGCACCGGCGCGCGCCCCGGCGACGCGACCCAGAAGCTCGCGAGCCCGGTCGAGGTCGACACGAAGAGCACGTCGCGCGTGCCCGGGATCGGACGCGGGGTCGCCGCCTCGACATCGTCGACGAGCACCGTGCGCGCGGTCTCGTCGAGGCCCTGCCCGGCGATCACCGTGGGCACTCCGAAGTCCCACCGGTCGACGCCCTCCGGCAGCCCGACCCACACCACGCGCGCGCCGTCCTCCGACACCCACGGATCCGACGCCCACGACGCGAGCTCGCGCTCGATCTCGCCCTCGGCGTCGAGCACGACGAGCCGCTCGTCGGCGAGCAGCGCGACGAGACGACCGCCGCTCGCGGGCAGCGCGCGCAGGATCGACAGCTCGCGCAGATCGATCGCGGTGACCGCGCCGCTCTCGACGACGCCGCGCGCCGCGGTGCACGCCACCGACTCTTCGTCGCTCGAGGTCGCGCACAGCGTGAGCACGCTGCCGACCCACACGTCGAGCTCGCTCCGCTGCGCGACCGCGCAGTAGGCGTCGAGCTCGGCGGACGACGCGGGTGGCGGTCGGTCGGGGCTGCCTCCACCGCACGCGCTCGCCAGGAGCGCGGCCGTGATCATCGAAGCGCGTCGAATCGCCATGCGCAGTCTCCTCAGAGGCAGTCTTCGTCCACTCGATCGTCGCAGTCGTCGTCCAGCCCGTCGCACGTCTCGCCGCGCGGCACGCACGCCGGCGCGTCACACCCGACGGCCGCACCGATGCGCGTGATCGCGCCCTCTCGGAGGCGCGTGCAGGCGCTCCCGTTCAGCGTGATCGCGTCGCTCGCGTCGAACGAGAACCCCTCCTCGGGATCCGCCGGGAGCTCGACGCCGTCGATCCACACCCGCAGGCGCTCGGGGTCGGGCGTGGGCGAGCCCACCAGATCGAGCACGCAGCTCGCGCGTGCATCGAGGATCGCGTCGAGCGCGGCGTCCACCTCGGCAGCGCTCGTCGCCTCCTGATAGCTGCCGTGCCCGCCCGCGGCGTCGGCGATCGCGCGCAGCGTCGGATCGGGCGAGAGCGCGAGCACCGCGATGTCGACGCCGAGGTCCACCAGCCCTGCGACCTCTGCCGCGAGCGAGTCGGTGGTCGCGCCGCACGTCGGCGTGCCCGCCGCGATGATCAGCACCAGCGGCCCCTCGACCGTGAACGGGTCGGCGTCGGCGAGCGTCGCGAGCGCGCCCTCGAGCGGCACCTCGACGCCGCTGCCCGACGGACAGAGCGCGAACGGATCGACGACGCCATCCTGCGCGAGCGTCTCTCCGATCGCCTCGCGCGAGCCCGGCCCCGGCGCCGTGCGCAGCAGCGGCGCCTCGCACGACGTCGGCTCGTCGGGCGCGAGCACCAGCCCCCACGACGCGCTCCCGGCCACCAGACGCGCATCGAGCGCGGCCCGCATCGCGTCCCAGCGCCCGCCCGGATCCGCCGGCCCGCTCGCATCCCCGCCGGCGAACGCCCCGCGCATCGCGCAGCTGCGATCGAGCACGAGCACCACCTCGGGCAGCCGCCGCGCGACCGCGTACCGCGCCGTGCACTCCCCCGCGATCGGTCCGTCGACGCGCGCACCCGCATCGCTGCCCGTGCGCGTCAGCGACGTCTCGCACGCCGCGAGCAGCACGAGCGCGGCCAGTGGAGCGATGCGGAACGGCAGCATCTCGGGGGAAGTATGACGTACGTCGGCTCGCCGTCGTTCTTCCTTCTGACATGAGAGCGAGTGCGGAAACGTCGGTCCGCGCAGCACATCGAGGTCGTGACCGACGTCAGCGCGGGACCAGGACGCGGTCGGCGAGCTGGGCGGCTTCGCTGGTGCGGGCGCTGGAGTACGACGGGTCGACCAGGCGGATCGGATGCATGCCCTCGACCTGGCCGATGAAGGGCGGGTGGATGCTGTAGCCGAGCATCGCGCGCTGGCGTGGGGTGCAGGTCGCGGCCTTCTCGGGCGGGACGATCAGGAGCTGTGACTCCTGGGTGCGGAGCCAGGGCTCGCAGTACTGCGGGGAGATCGCGAGGCGCGTGCGGGTCGAGCGGTTGGCGCCGCCGCGGTGCTGGAGGCGGCCGTCGAAGAGGACGACCGAGCCGGCGGGCATGGTCGCGCGGACGGGCTCGCGCGAGGGCGCGCCGGCGAGGTGGCTGCTGGGGAGGTGGCTGCCGGGGATCAGCTCGGTGGCGCCGTTGTCGTCCGTGAAGTCCTCGATCGCCCAGATGCACGAGAGCGCGAGGCGGGGGCGCGGGTCGGGCACGAGGTAGAAGTTGTCGTCGGCGTGCCAGGGCTGCTCGGTCTCGCCGGGATGCAGGCGGATCGACTGGAAGGTGGAGAGCAGCCAGTTCGGGAGCAGCAGGCGGTCGAGGACCTCGACGACCCGCGGGTGCTCGGCGAGGCGGAGGAAGGGCTCGCCCTTGCCGGCGAGGCTGTAGACGCGCGTGGAGCGCTCGCCCTCGAAGCTGTTGCGGCCCCGCGGGCGCGCGGCCTCGTGCGGCGCGAGCTCGGCCTCGAGCTCGCGGAGGGTCGCCGCGTCGAGCAGCGACTCGAGGATCACGAAGCCGTCGCGATCGAGGCAGGCGATCGTGTCGTCGAGGCTCATGCTCCCGAGAGTTGCACGGTCGTGCGACTCTCGCAAATGCGCGCCACCTCGGCGGCGAGCAGCTGCTCGGACGCGTGGAGCACCGCCTCGGAGGGATCGACGAGCTGCGAGAGCGCCGCGCCGTGCGCGATCGCGACGAGCCGCTCCGCGCAGGCCGTCGGCGCTTCGAGCGCGAGCTCGCGGCGCGCGATGCCGGTCTCGAGCACGTCCGCGAAGAATGTGACCAGCGCGCGCCGGCGCTGCGTCAGCCGGCGCGCGAGCGCTCGATCGGTCGGGGCGTGCGCGACCAGCGCGCAGTAGAAGCGCCACCACACGCGCACCTTCTTGTCGCGCAGGAGATAGCGGCGCAGCAGCCGCTCGAGCGTCGCGCGCGTCGACGCGGTGTGCTCCTCGAGGTCGCGGGGGCGCTGGTACGCGTAGTCGATCGCCGCATCGAGCAGCCCGCGCTTGTTGCCGAACCGGTAGTTGAGCGTTCCCGTCGAGAGCCCGGTCGCGGCGGCGAGCTGCCGCATGCCGAGGCCATCGACGCCGTGTTGCGCGACGAGCTCGAAGACCGCCATCACGATGCGGCGGTCGAGCTCGGGATCGGCGAGCGGGCGTCCCATGATCGCGCGAGCCTACGACGGCGGCCGCGGTCGTGGTGCCCTTCGCGGCCGAGTGGTATGTCGTGCGCCACGTGGAGGTCCCGATGCGTGCGCTCCTTCCGATCCTCGTGGTGCTCGCCGCCACGGGCTGCTGCTTCGGCGACTTCGCGCGCGGCGCCAGCGCGGCCGTCTCGCTGCAGACCGAGTGCGAGGCGGTGATCACGACGGCGAACGCCGCGACCGCGCGCGTCGAGTCGATGCCCGACCCCCTCGCCGGCATCGACGAGCCCACGCCCGAGCAGATCGCGGGCTCGATGGAGCCGCTCGCGCAGGTCTACGATCAGGCCGCGATCGATCTCGCCGCGATTCCGGTGACGAACCCGGCGCTCGGCGCGCAGCGCGACGCGCTCGGCGCGCTCTATCGCGAGGGCGGCGCCACGCTGCGCGCGCAGGCGGTCGTGATGGCGAACGGGATGCGCAGCGGAGATCTCGCCGCGATCCAGGGCGCGATGGCCGCCGCCGAGGCGCTCGGGCCGCGCGAGGACGCGATCATCATCGAGCTGAACCGCGTCTGCAGTCGGCAGTAAGAGCACTCCGGGTCCTTGATTTTTGCGCCAGATGTGCGACCCAGGCGGGTGAATTTCTCCGACCTCGGCCTCTCGGCCGACCTCCTCAGCGCGGTTCGCGACGCTGGATACGAAACGCCGACCCCGATCCAGATCGCGGCGATCCCTCCCGCCCTCGCGGGGCGCGACATCCTCGGATGCGCCCAGACCGGCACCGGCAAGACGGCCGCCTTCGCGCTGCCGATGATCCAGCGCCTCGACGCGACCGCAGGCGACGACCCGAAGCTCCGCGCGCTCATCCTGACGCCCACGCGCGAGCTCGCGATCCAGATCGGCGAGTCGTTCAAGACCTACGGCAAGGGCATGGACCTCTGGCACACCGTCATCTTCGGTGGCGTCAGCGAGAGGCCGCAGATCGCGGAGCTGCGCGAGGGCGTCGATCTGATGATCGCGACCCCGGGGCGCCTCCTCGACCTGATGAACCAGGGCTACATCAAGCTCGGCGACGTCGAGATCTTCGTCCTCGACGAGGCCGATCGCATGCTCGACATGGGCTTCCTGCCCGACGTGAAGCGCGTGATCGCGAAGCTGCCGAAGAAGCGCCAGACGCTCTTCTTCTCGGCCACGATGCCGCCCGACATCCGCGCGCTCTCCGACTCGCTCCTGGTCGATCCGGTCAGCGTCGCGGTGACGCCGGTCTCGTCGACCGCGGAGCGGATCGATCAGCTGCTCTACTTCGTCGACAAGAAGGACAAGCCGCGCCTGCTCGTCGAGCTGCTCAAGAACGATCCCGCGATCCAGCACACGCTGGTGTTCACGCGCACCAAGCACGGCGCCAACAAGGTCGTGCAGCAGCTCGAGAAGTCGGGGCTCAAGGCGGCGGCGATCCACGGCAACAAGTCGCAGGGCGCGCGCGAGCGCGCGATGAATGGCTTCCGCTCGGGCGAGCTGCGGCTCCTGGTCGCGACCGACATCGCGGCGCGCGGCATCGACGTCGAGGGGATCACGCACGTGATCAACTACGACCTGCCGAACATCCCCGAGACCTACGTGCATCGCATCGGCCGCACCGGCCGCGCGGGCGCGGCGGGCATCGCGCTGTCGTTCTGCGAGGCGGAGGAGCGTCCCTACCTGGTCGAGATCGAGCGCTTGATCGGGCAGCACGTCCCCCGCGTCGAGAAGCACCCGTTCCCGGCGAGCGAGCCGCTCCCGGGGCCGACCGATCTGTCGCGCCGCGCGCGCGCTGCGCCGCCGCCCAAGGGCGAAGGCGGCAACCGCGGCTACGGGGAGTCGCGCGGGCACGGCGGTGGTGGCGGC
>JALYRN010001227.1 GCA_030855295.1 Myxococcota bacterium
CGCCGGGACCGGGCGCGCGGCTCGGCGGATCGCTCGCCGCGGTCACTGCGGCCGTGCTCGGCGGCGCGCGCGCGGTGCGGGTGCACGACGTCGCGGAGTCGCGGCAGGCGGCGCTGGTGGCGCTCGCGATCCGCGATGCGCGCGAGGTCCCGGAGGGCGATCGCGCGGAGCCCTCGGGAGAGGCGCGGGCCGATGCCTGAGCTGGGCGATCTGCTCACCGGGATGGTGGACTGGGGTCCGCTGCGCGTCGTCGTCGACTTCGCCGACGTCCTGATCGTCGCGTACCTGTTCTACCGGCTCACGCTGCTGGTGAAGGGCACGCGGGCGATGCAGATGGCGATCGGCCTCGGCCTCGTCTTCCTCGTCTACCACCTCGCGCGCCGGCTCGGGCTGGTCACCCTCTACACGATCCTCGACGCGCTCCTGACCTACATCGTGCTGTTGATCGTCGTCATCTTCCAGAACGACATCCGGCGCGTGCTGGCTCGCGTCGGACAGCGGCCGTGGTTCCGCGGCGCGCGGAACGTGCGCGAGGTCCAGGCGATCGAGGAGGTCGTCAAGGCCGCCGTGCACATGGGCCAGCGGCACATCGGCGCGCTGATCGTGTTCGAGCGCGACGCGGCGCTCGACGAGTTCGTCGAGCACGGCACGCCGGTCGATGCCCAGGTGACCAAGGAGCTGCTGTACTCGCTGTTCGTGCCGAGCGCGGACAACCCACTGCACGACGGCGCGGTGATCATCCGCGAGGGCAAGGTGTGGCAGGCCGGCGGTCACCTGCCGCTGTCGTCGAGCGCGAAGATCGATCGATCGCTCGGCACGCGACACCGCGCCGCGATCGGCATCTCGGAGGAGACCGACGCGGTGGTCGTGGTCTGCTCCGAGGAGCGCGGCAGCATCTCGCTGTGCTTCAACGGCAACATGGCGCGCGGGCTCGATGCGGGGTCGCTGCGCCAGGCGCTGCTCGGGCTCTTCTCGACGCCGGCGCGGAAGAAGCCGACGCGCGAGCCCAGCAGCGCCGTGACGCGGCCGCGCACGATCTCGCAGGCCGAGCGGCCGTCGGTCGCGCCCTCGGGCAGCGTCCCGACCACCCGCAAGGAAGAGACGACGCCGTGACGACCACGGGAGCGGGGCGCGCGCGCGAGGGCGGGTTCCTGCGCAACCTGATCCTCGACAACCTCCTCTTGAAGGTGCTGTCGATCGTCGCGTCGCTGGCGCTCTTCTCGCTCGTGCGCGGCGCCGAGGACGCGCAGCGCTCGGTGTTCGTCGACGTCGTCGCGGTGCTGCCGGACGCGTCGGGAGACCGCATCCTGCTCTCGGACATCCCGGATCGCGTGCGCGTCACGCTCCGCGGCAGCCGTGCGCTGCTGAACTCGATCCGGCGCGACGACATCCCGCCGATCCTCGTGACGCTCGATGACAGCCAGGCCCGCCTCTACTATCTCGATCCCGAGCGCATCGAGGTGCCGGCGGGCGTCGAGATCATCCAGATCGCGCCGGCGACCATCCCGCTCCAGTGGGCCGATCGCGCGCAGCGGACGCTGCCGGTGCAGCCGACGATCGACGGCCGCCCCGCGCCCGGGCTGATGCTCGCGGGCGCGCCTCAGGTGCGTCCACAGGCCGTCACGGTGACGGGTCCCGCGCCCGAGATCTCGCCGCTCGATCACATCACCACCGACCCGATCACCATCACTGGGATGGAGGCGGGGCGACACGAGCGCCGTGTCCCCCTGATGCGCCTGCCGCCGCACGCCGAGTACGAGGGCGACGCGATGGCGAACGTGGTCTTCGAGATCGCTCCGCAGATCGCGGAGCGCTCGCTCCCGCGGCTCGACGTCGCGGTGGTCGGCGGGATGGTGCGCGAGCTGCGTCCGGCGCGCGTCCGGGTGCGCGTTCGCGGCGCACCGGCGACGCTCGACGCGATGGACCCGCTGCAGGTGGTGCCCTACGTCGACGTCTCGCAGCTCGAGACGACCGCAGGCGCGCAGACCGTGCCGGTGCGCGTGCGCGGGATCCCCGACGGCGTCGAGCTGGTCGACGTCGAGCCGGCGGATCTGCTCGCGAGCCCCTCGCGGGTCGATCCTCGCTAGCCGCGACGCCCGCTCCGGGCCCTCCCGTCCGCACGCGCGCGGAGACGTTCCGCGACGATCGCGCCGAGCGC
>JALYRN010001228.1 GCA_030855295.1 Myxococcota bacterium
CAGCCGCACGACCGCGCGGGGGTCACCGCGATGCAGCGCGCCCTCGAGGTTCGCGATCACCGCGATCGCCTTGCCGGCGCGCGCGACCGCGCGGTCCTTGCGGCGCACGTCGAGGTCCGGCCCGAGCGCCCGCTCGAACGCGCGGAGGTGCCCTTCCCACGCCTCGCCCAGCGGCTCGCCACCGAAGAGGCGACCGGTCACGAATTCGCGCTGCGGCACGCTCGCGCGCCCCTCGGCGAGCGCCTCGACAGCGCTCGCGACCGCGCCGATGCGGTGCTTGAGGAGCTCGTGGCGGAGGCTCGACACGAGGTACGCGATCGCAGGATGGAGCTCGGGCCGCGTCTCCGCGAGCTCCTCGAGCGAGCGCTGGCGGCGCCCTGGCCTCAGCACGATGAGCACCAGCGCGAGCAGCGCGAGCACGAGCGATGCGCCCGCGAGCCAGGGCGCGGCGACGGCGGCCGTCGACGGAGGCTCGGGCGCGATCGCCACTGTGGGCTCGGGACCGAGCGCGTCGAGCCACGCGGCGCTCTCGGGATCGAGCTGCTCGAGCTCGCGCCGGGCGGCGCGCGCGTCGCGACCGTCGGGCACGAGAAGGAGGAACTTCCGGTAGTAGACCGCGGCGCGGATGAAGAGGTGCGGGTTGTCCGGCTCGAGATCCGCCTGACGGCGGAACGCGCGCGCGAGCGGCAGGTAGAGGCGCGGGTCCATCGGCGCGAGGAGCACGGCCTCCTCGAACGAGCGGCGCGCGTCGGCGTCGCCCGACTCGACGCGCGAGATGCCGTCACGATAGAGCACGTCCGCTTGCCCGAGCAGCCGGCGCGCCTCCCGCCCCTCGGGGGTGTGCTCGTCGATCTCCATCCAGACGTGCCACGCGAGCGGGTCGCGCCGCTCGTTCCATCGCGTCTGTGCCTCGCTCCATTCGCGGGCCGAGGCCGCCGCGTCACGCCAACCGTCGCGCTCGCACCCGGAGGCGAGCACGAGGACGAACGCGGTCAGCGCGAGCCATGCTGCGCGCGGACGCATCCCGAACGAGAGTGCACCAAGCCCAGATCCCTTGGGAAGCTTCGCCGCTCCGCGAACGGCGATTGAAATGCTCCATGACGTGTTGCTAGGCTGCGCACTGCCCTGGGGCGGGCGGAAGCGAGGGGGGGAAATGGACATGGCGAGCATCTCGGCCGAGAAGCCGGCTCGGCAGGAGCGCCGGCGGCGGCTCCTGATCGTCGACGACGAGCCGCATCTCGCGCGCACGCTGCAGATCCTCCTGGGGGACGAGCACGACGTCGAGGTCGTCACGTCGGGCGGTGCAGCGCGGGCGACGCTCGAGAACGACGGCGCGTTCGATGCGATCCTGTGTGACCTCTCGATGAGAGACGTCTCGGGCATGGACCTTCACGCGTGGCTGATGGCCGCGCATCCGGCGATCGCCGCCCGGATGATCTTCATGACGGGCGGCGCGTACACCGCCGAGTCGCGCGCGTTCCTCGATCGCGTGCCGAACCCGCGCGTCGAGAAGCCGTTCCGCCTCGAGGATCTGCAGGCGATCGTCCGCGACGTCGCGGAGGCGTGAGGGCAGAGGCGCGCGCTGCCGTCCGCGCCCTCCGGGGCGAGCACTCCAGTTGTCTCAGGCCATCTGCACGACGGTGAGGCGGTCGCCGCCCTCGTCGCTGCTCCCGGGGCGCCACGTCTCGACGTAGCTCTGCGCCGCGGCGCGCGTGGCGTCCCGCAGGTACTCGCGCACTGCATCGCGCAGCGCGCCCGTGCCGACGCCGTGCAGGAGGAAGCCGATCTTCTCGCCGCTGCCATAGAGGCGATCGAGGAACGACTCCGTCAGCCCGATCGCTTCGTCGACCCGGAGCCCGCGTAGGTCGAGCGTGTTCGCGCTGGTGCGGATCGCGACCGGCTCGGCCGCAGGCGCACCGCCCTCGAGCTTCTCGTCGCGAGCGCCGGGCTTGCCGCCCTCGCTCTTCGACGCGGACTCGGCTCTCGCGGTCGGCTCGCCCTTCGCGCCGAGCACGCGCAGCTCGTCGATGCCTACCCAGAGCTTCACGGCGCCCGAGGCGACGCGCACCCGCCCGCGCGTCGCCCCCTCGATGATCTCGAGCTCGGCGCGCAGCCGCGGCACCCACACCCGCGTGCCGACGACCAGCGTGCTCGCGCT
>JALYRN010000320.1 GCA_030855295.1 Myxococcota bacterium
TGCCGGCGGAGGGCTGGGCTGGTGGGTCGGGGTCGGCGCGACCGCGCTGCTCCTGACGGGCGTCGCGGGGGCCGTCACCGCGCTCGGCGACACGCTCTTCCCGGCGACGTCGCTGGCGGCCGGGCTCGCGCAGGACGCCTCGCCCACCGCGCACTTCCTCGTGCGGCTGCGCGTGATCCACCCGGTGATCGCCACCCTGACGTTCCTCTATCTGACGATGATGTCGGCGCTGATCGGAATGCAGCGGCCGGACCCGCGGGTGCGGCGCGCAGCGTTCGTGCTCGTCGCGAGCATGGTCGTGCAGATGGGCGCGGGCCTCCTCAACCTCGCGCTGCTCGCGCCGGTGTGGATGCAGCTCGTGCACCTGCTGCTCGCCGACGTCGCGTGGATCGCGCTCGTGCTGCTCGGCGCGATCTCGCTGGCGTCGCCGCGCGCCGGTGCGGTGCGCGAGCCCGCGATCGCGTAGATTGCCACGCATGTCTCGACGTCGGAAGAAGGACGGGCCGCTCGCGAAGCTGGCGCGCTGGTTCGCGCAGGGCCTCTTGGTGTTCGTGCCGACGGTCGGGACGATCTACGTCGTGTACCTGGTGCTCGGCTGGCTCGACTCGCTGATCGGCGTGCCGATCCCCGGGCTCGGCCTGGTGCTCACGCTGCTGCTGATCCTCGCGATCGGCTTCGTCGCGACGCAGGTCGCGGGGCAGGCGGTGATCGCGGTGCTCGAGCGCGCGATCCAGCACCTGCCGGTCGTCAGCGTGCTCTACGCGAGCATCAAGGACCTGCTGGGCGCCTTCGTCGGCGACAAGAAGATCTTCGATCGCCCGGCGATGGTGTCGATCGACGCCGAGCGCGTCGTGAAGCTCTTCGGGTTCGTGACCTCCGAGAGGTTCGACGATCCGCGGCTCGCCGGCTGCGTCGCGGTGTACCTACCGCAGGCCTACAACTTCGCCGGCAACGTGATCGTCGTGCCGCGCGATCGCGTCGAGTTCGTCGACGCCGAGCCCGCGCAATTCATGGCCTTCGTGGTGTCGGGCGGCGTGAGCGCGATGGGCGGCGCGCAGACCGTGATGGACACCGGCACGATCGACGGCACGCGCGCGTCGCAGACCGCGATCTCGCGCCCCGGCAGCGGGCGCTGAAATAGCGAGCGCGGCGGCGTCGTAAGGACGGGCACGGGGCGCGGCGCGAGGCTCTTCTCGCGCCGACGCGCACCCGCATCGAACCGCCGCGCGCCGGCGGAGAGGAGAGATCCGTCCATGTTCCGCCATCGCTCGCCCCTCGTGCTCGCCCTCGTCCTCGTGCTTCCCGCGATGCCGGGCATCGCCTCCGCCGACGACGGTGATCGCGACCGCGTCGCCTTCGGAGGGGACGCCGTGGTCGCCGCCGGCGAGACGGTGCAATCGGTCGCAGCGTTCGGCGGAGACGCGATCGTCGCGGGCCGGGTCGAGGGCGACGTCGTCGCGTTCGGCGGCGACATCGAGCTCGCGCCGAGCGCCGACGTCACAGGCTCGGTCGCGGTGTTCGGCGGCGAGCTGCGCGCCGCGGAGGGCGCGCGCTTCGATCGAACCGACGCGCCGCGCATCGACGCCGCGCGCGCGCCTCGTCACGGCAGCGGACTCGGCGCATGGCTCGAGGACGTGTTCCGCCAAGCGGTCGCGCACGGCCTGCTCTTCCTGCTCGCGCTCCTGATGATGGGCGTCGCGCCCGAGCGCCTCGGCGCGATGCAGGTCGCGATCGTCCGTGACCCCGTGCGCACCGGGCTCTTCGGCCTCGCGGGCTACGTCGGCAGCGTGGTGCTGATCGTCGCGCTGGCGATCACGATCCTCGGCATCCCCGTCGCGGTCGCGCTCGCGGTGCTGCTGCCGCTCGCGACGTACGTCGGCCTCGCGGCAGCGGCCACGGTGATCGGCGCGGCGCTCCCGATCGAGCGACTGAGCGGCCGGCCCGTGCGCCAGCTCGCCGCGGGCGTCGTGCTCCTCTTCCTCGCGTCGGTGGTGCCGTTCCTCGGCACGCTCACGGTGATCGCGGCGTCGTGCCTCGGCTATGGCGCCCTGATCCGGACGCGCTTCAAGACGACGCCCCCGACGGACCTCCTCGGCACCGGCCCGATCGAGGCGGGCCCGTACCGAACCTCGGCGGTGTGAGCTACGGGACGGTGGCGGCGTGCACTGCGGGGTCGCGCGGCACGTCGTCCGCCGTCACGAGCGGCGCCCGCGCGACCAGCACGCCGGCGCCGATGATCAGCAGTCCGCCTGCGATCGCCGTCGCGCCGAGCGGCTCGCCCCACACCAGCCAGCCGATCAGGCACGCGACCAGCGGCTCGAGGAACGCGAGGACGGCAGCGCGCGCGGAGCCGATCGCGACGAGGCCGATCGCGAACGCGACGTTGCCGCCGACGCCGAGCATGGCCGCCGCGAGCGCGAGGATGCCGAGGTCCGACAGCTCGACCGCCGCGGGCGTCGCGAGCGCGAGCGGGAGCAGCAAGAGCGCAGAGCCGATCGCGTGCAGGCCCATGGTGCGGGCCGGGCCGATCGCGGGGGTGAGTCGGCGCGCCAGGAAGATGTTCACCGCGTACGCGAGCGCGCTCAGCGTCCCGAGCGCCGCGCCGACCAGCACGTCACCGCGCAGCGCGTCGGGCTCCCAGGGTCGCAGCAGCAGCACGATGCCGATCAGCGCGATCGCCGCCGCGAGCGGGGCCGAGCGCACCCGGTGGCCGTCGACGAAGGGCGCCGCGAGCGCGACGAAGACCGGCGCGAACGAGTGCGTGAGGACCGCGATCGCGACCGACGTCATCGACATCGCGCCGAAGAACGCGCCGATGTTGATCGCGTCGACCACCGCGAACGCGCCGAGCATCGCGAGCACCGAGCGGCTCCACCGCGGCTCGACGTCGTAGCGGAACAGCGGCACCGCCGTGAGCGCGACGAAGCAGAGCACCAGCATCGAGGTCCACGCCGGTGGGAGCCCGGTCGGCCGCAAGAAGAGGCTCCACGTCCCCCACGAGCAGGCAGCACACGCGACGAGGAGGACCCCGCGGCTCACGCTCGCTCGCTCGCGCTCGGGTCTCCGATCGCGGCGAGCAGGTCGCTCTCTCCGCGCGTCAGATCGGCGTCGAACACGTCGGCGAAGCGCCGCTCGCACGCATCCATCACCTCGTCGATCGGGATCGCGCGACCGAGCTCGCGCTCGAGCGACGTGACGCTCTTGTCGCGGATGCCGCACGGCACGATCAGCGCGAAGTGATCGAGGTTCGTCGTCACGTTGAGGGCGAAGCCGTGCATCGTCACCCACCGGCTGATGCGCACGCCGACCGCGCCGAGCTTGCGATCGCCGAGCTCCTCTTCCATCTCCCGCGGACCGCGGGCGGCGCTGTCGCCGGCGCGGGCGGTGGAGCGCAGCCAGGTGCCGTTCAGCCCCTCGATGCGCTCTGCAGAGAGCCCATAGTCCCGCGCGACTCCGATCATCACCTCCTCGAGCTCGCGCACGTAGCGCCGCACGTCGCGGCGGTCGGGCGAGAGGTCGAGGATCGGATAGCCCACGAGCTGACCGGGCCCGTGGTACGTGACGTCGCCCCCGCGCCCGGTCTCGTGCAGCTCGACGCCGCGCGCGTCGAGGATCTCCTTCGCGAGCAGCACGTTGCCGATCTTGGCGGCGCGCCCGAGCGTGATCACGGGCTCGTGCTCCAGGAGGAGGAGCGTGTCGGGGATGCGCCCCTCGATGCGGTCTTCCTGCAGCCGCTGCTGGAGCGCGTGCGCATCCGCGTAGCGGACCCGGCCGAGACGGTGGACGCGGACGTTCCGACGCATCGCGGCTGGTTGTGGTCCGCAGGGCTGCGGCGCGCCAGCGAACGAGCGCGCCGTGATCACGTCCGGGGATCGTCCGCACCGAGGCGTCTCCGCGCGCGCGCGGCTGGCGCGTTTTCTCCCTGACGGACGGCGGCCTGCGTGCGCAAACCACACCCTGGGCGTGCGACCTCCGCGCTCGGTCGACGCGAAAATCCGAGCAGACTCGCGCTCGATCGAGAGCGTGGCCTTCGGCACGCGCTCTGCGACGGCGCGGCTGCGGAGGGCAGAGGTGAGAGCGCTACGACTGGACAGCCGCGCCGCGAGCGCGAGAGAGCGCGCGCAAGGACTGACGAGCCCGAGCGCCGAGCACGCGCGCGAGTACCTCGAGCTCGAGCACGAGGCGTCGTCTCCGTACACGCGCTTCGTGTACGCCGGGCCCGACGAGGCGCGCGCGACCCACCGCTATCTCTACGCGGAGCGCGCGTGCGAGTTCGGGCCTCCCTTCGCGCAGGTGCTCCTCGATCCCGAGGGCGTCGTCGCGGCCGCGGCCCTGCTCGCCGAGGCCGAGCTCACGCGCTCGCGCTTCCAGGCTGCTCTGTCGCTCGGTCGCGTGGGGCTCTTCCGGGACGACGTCGCCCTGCAGCGCCGGATGGCGGCGGCATCGGGGACACTGCTCCGCCCGGAGCCGGCCGATCTCTACGTGAGCCGCTTCGCGGTGGCCGAGCGCGCCCGAGGTCGCGGCGTCGGGCGGCGGCTCCTGTCGCAGTGCGAGGCGGTCGCGAGGCGGCGTGGGTGCCGGAGGCTCGTGCTCGAGGTCAGCACCGAGCACGAGGCTGCGCTCTCGCTCTACCTCCGCGCGGGCTTCGACGAGATCGGCAGGCGTCGCGCCGAGGACGCCGCGACCGGGCGAGAGCTCGTCTATCTGCATCTCGCGAAGCGGCTCGAGTGACTCGAACGGATCCGGAGGAGTGCGCATGAACGGCGATCGACGAATCCACGTGTTTTCGACGTGCCCGCAGTCACGGGACGGAGAACGGCGCGGCTATCTGAAGCGCGTCGCCGACGCGGCGCGCTGGAGCGAGCAGCAAGGGTGCGAGGGCATGCTCGTCTACTCGGACAACGGGCTCGCGGATCCATGGCTGGTCTCGAGCGCCGTGCTCGAGAGCACGACGCGGCTCTGTCCGCTCGTCGCGGTGCAGCCCGCGTACGAGCACCCCTACGCGATCGCGAAGCGCATCGCGACGTACGCGCACCTCCACGAGCGCCGCATCTGCCTCAACATGATCGCCGGTGGGTTCAAGAACGATCTCACGGCGCTCGGCGATGCGACGCCGCACGACGAGCGGTACGCGCGCCTGACCGAGTACACGCAGATCATCACGCGGCTGCTCGAGAGCGACGCGCCGGTCACGCTCGAGGGGCGCCACTACCGCGTGCAAGGTCTCACGCTCGCGCCGGCGATCGCCGCGGAGCTGCGGCCCGGTGTCCTGATGTCCGGCTCGTCCGACGCGGGGCTCGCCGCGGCCCGCGCCACCGGCGCGATCCCGATCCGGTACCCGGGTCGCGCCACCGACGAGCGACCCCACGCGCCCGGTGAGGGCCCGCATCCTGGCGTTCGCGTCGGGATCATCGCGCGCGGCACCCCCGAGGAGGCGTGGCGCATCGCGCACGAGCGGTTCCCGCCCGACCGCAAGGGGCAGATCGCGCACCGGCTCGCGATGAAGACCTCCGACTCGCAGTGGCACCGCCAGCTCTCGGAGATGGCCGCGACCGACGCCGGGCGCGACGATCCGTACTGGCTCGGCCCGTTCGAGAACTACCGCACGTTCTGTCCCTACCTCGTCGGCAGCCACGAGCGCGTCGCGGGAGAGCTCGCGCGCTACGTCGCGCTCGGCCACCGCACGTTCGTCCTCGACATCCCGCCGAGCGAAGAGGACCTCGCGCACGCCGCGCACGTCTTCCGCCGCGCCCTCGAGCAGAGCTGTGACGATCCCGCGCTCGCCGCGTCGGCACGACGGGCCCGCCGCGGTCCGAGCGCGCTGGTCTCCAGAGCGCCGCGAGCCAGCGCTCGAACTCCGAGTTGATCGATCGACGGTGACGGACCGACGCGTCGCTCCGCGAACGTCGGTCGGCCCGGGATCACCGCACGACCTGATGATGTCGAGATCGCGCGTCTCGGGTACTCTCGTCGCGCGTGCGAAAGGACTCCTCGATGACGCAGTTTTCTCTTCGACGTGCGCTCGCGATCGCTGCGCTCGCGCTCGGTCTCGCCGCGTGCGCTCCTTCGGCCGGCGAGCCCGCGCCCGAGCCGCTCCAGTCCGCGAGCTGCGGCGACAATCGCTGCTCGGCGCCCGAGGACTGCAACACGTGCCCGCGCGACTGCGGAAGCTGTTGCGGCGACGGCCGCTGCGCGCCGCCCGAGGACTGTCGCAGCTGCGAGCAGGACTGCGGCGGCTGCTGACGATCAGAAGCGGCCGGCGACCGTGAGCATCGCGCCGTCGGTCGACGGGGCGAGCACGATGGCCGGTGCGTCGTCGCTCGCGACGGTCAGATCGAGGACGATCAACGTCGCGGCCGCGGCGGCGGCGATGCCCGCGCCGACGTAGAGGACGGTGGCGGCGGTCGCGCTCGACTGCGCGTCGAGGTAGCGCTGGTGCGCTGCGCTTCCGCGGACGAGCTCGCCGTCGGGCCCGGACTCGACGCGGAGCTGATCGACCGTGCTCGAGCTGTCGACCGCGAGGACGATCGCCGGGACGAGCAGCGCGAGCGCGAGCCCTCCGGCGCCGATGCCGACGTAGAGGAGCGCGTGATCGCGCGCGGGTCGCTCGACGCCGGGCGCGCTCGCCGCGGGTGGGATCGCGCCGGGTGCGATCTGCGCGTCACTCGTCGGGGGTTCTTCGGTCGCCGGCGGATCGTCGGCCGGCGCTTCCGCGCGCGCCTCCTCTTCGAGCACGAGCTCGCGCTCGATCTCGGTGACGCGACGCTGCGCGAACGGGCCGAAGCGGCCCTGTCCATCCTCCGTCGCGCAGGTGCGGTACGCGCGCACCGCCTGCGTGCGGTGCTCGGGGCCCCACCGATCGTAGGTGAGCGCGAGGTTGCACATCGTCTCGACGCGCGGCTCGAGGCGGTACGACTCGCGGAACGCCGCCGCCGCCTGCTCGTGTCGGCCGGCCCGGAGCAGCGCGACGCCGACCTCGAAGCGCTCGGCGGCCTCGTCGCTCTGCGCGGCCGCGGGTCCGGCGATCGCGAGGACGATCGCGAGGCCGAGCGCGAGGCACGCGCACGCTGGGACCAGCGCTCGTCCGATCGCACGCACGGTCACGGTGCGGTCGCCGTCGACTCGATGATGCCGCCGTTCCACGGCTCCTCGGGCTCCGGCGCCGCGCGCTGTGGCTCCGCCG
>JALYRN010001229.1 GCA_030855295.1 Myxococcota bacterium
CGCAGTGGGTCCTCGGTGCTCGTGCTCGCCGGCTCACCCCCCGATCCGATCTTCCGCTTCCTCGCGCGCGTCTCCGCGATCGACGCGGCCGGCGCGCCGCCGCTCCCCAAGCCCCGCGGCGCGACGCTGAGCGTGATCCCCGATGCTGCGCCCGCGGGGGAGCGCGCGCGCGAGGCTTCGTAGGTCGATGGGCTTCGCGTCGCTCCACAAGCGCGTCACGTACCTGATCGCCGGCCTCGGCCTGCTGTCGCTCTCGCTCGGCGGCGAGCTCAGCCCGCTCGTCGGCGGCGCGATCCTCGTCGCGTTCGTCGCATCGATGTTCGCGGAGGAGCCGCGGATCGCGCGGCCCGGCTGGCAGTACGGATGGAACGTCGTGCTGCTCGTGCTGCTCGCGCTCTCGGTGCTGCGCGGCACACTCGGCGCGCCGCTGCTGCCGCTCGCGCTCGAGTTCACGGCGGCGCTGCAGATCTCGCGGCTCTTCAACCGGCGCACCGCGGTCGAGCACCAGCAGATCACGATGCTCGCGTTCCTCCACCTCTGCGCCGCGACGGTGCTCTCGACCGAGCTCGCGTACGGCGTGGCGTTCATCGCGTTCGTCGTCGTCGCCCCGTGGATGCTCGCGCTGACGCACCTGCGGAGCGAGATCGAGGGCCACTATCCCGGCGATCCGGATCCCGGGCGCGCCGCCGACGTGCGGCGCGTGCTCGCTTCGCGCCGCGTGATCGGGCCCTCGTTCCTGGTCGGGACCGCCGCGCTCTCGCTGCCGCTCTTCCTGATGACGGCGGCGGTGTTCGTGCTGTTCCCGCGGGTCGGGCTGGGGCTGATCTCGTTCGGTCGCGGCTCGGCGTCGCACGTCGCGGGGTTCGGCGGCGACGTCGAGCTCGGACAGGTCGGGCTCGTGCGCGACGACCCGACGGTGGTGCTGCGCGTGCAACCGCCGGGGCTCTCCGCGACGCCGCCCGCGCGGGCGTCGATCCGCATGCGCGGCACGTCGTTCGATCACTACGAGGACGGGCGCTGGTCGCGCACGATGTACGACCCCCGTCCGATCGGGCGCCTCGACTCGGTCTACGCCCTCGAGCGCGCGCCCGATCCCGACCGCGATCTCGCGTTCGACATCGTGCTCGATCACCTCGACGACACCGTGGTGTTCCTCCCCGAGCGCACGGTCGCGATCGAGATCCCGCCGCGCGTGCAGTCCGGCATCGAGATCGGCCGGCGGCTCTCGCTCGAGCCCGGGCTCGATCTCCGCTACGAGGACGACGACGCGCTCGGCCTTCGATACCGCGCGTGGGTCGCGCGCGAGGGTGCCGGGCACGGCGACGGCGCGCGGCTGGATGCCGGCGACGCGCGCCACTACCTGCAGCTGCCCGAGGGCTCGGACGGCGTCGCCGCGCTCGCGCGCGAGTGGACCGAGGGCTCGACGAGCGATCGCGAGCGCGCCCAGCGAATCCTCGAGCGCCTCCACGGCTTCGAGTACTCGCTCGAGATGCGCGATCCCGGCGCACGCGCGCCGCTCGACGCGTTCCTGTTCGACTGGCGCGCCGGGCACTGCGAGTACTTCTCGACCGCGATGGCGGTGATGCTCCGCTCGCTCGGCGTGCCGACGCGCAACGTCACGGGGTTCCTGGGTGGGCGCTGGAACGAGTGGGGGCGCTGGTACGCGCTCACCAACGGCGACGCGCACAGCTGGGTCGAAGCGTGGATCGACGGCGAGGGATGGGTGACCTTCGAGCCGACGCCGCCGGGACGCAGCGAGATCGGGCTGGCGCAGTCGCTGCGCGAAGATCTCGCGGCGCTGATCGACGCGTTGCGCACGCGCTGGGAGCAGGACGTCGTCGGCTACGACCTTCGCTCCCAGCGCTCGCTCGCGCGCCGGATCGCGGCATGGCTCCGGGCCGCGGGGGCGACGCCCGATCAGGCCGTTTCCGACACGACCGAGAGCGACGCGTCGCGAGGTCAGGGGCTGCCGTGGACGCGCGCGCTCGTGCTGTTGCTCGCGATCGCCGGCGTCGCGCTCGTCGTCCGCGCGCTCTTGCTCCGACGGCGCGGCTCGAGCGCGCGCGGGCCCGAGATCCCCGAGGCCGCGCGCGAGGTGGTCGCGCTCTATCGCTCGCTCGAGCGCGCGCTCGCAGCGCTCGGCCGGCCGCGGC
>JALYRN010001230.1 GCA_030855295.1 Myxococcota bacterium
GCCCTCGAGCGCGCGCGCGGCCAGGTCGCCGGTGTCGGCGAGCGCACCCTCGAGCTCGGCGGCGCGCAAGAGCGCGTCGAGCGCATCGGCACGGGCGAACGCGTCGTGGAGAGCGCGCGCGCGCTCGTGCGCATCGATCGAGCGACCACCATCACGGAAGACGAGCACGCGGGTCACCATGTGCCCGCCGCCTCACGTCACACGTCCCAGAATTTCACGCGCGCTCTGGTTGGGTCTCGTGTTGCTACGTCGGAGGGCGATACGTCCGCGCGGTGGTGCGTTGTGCTCCAGTGCAGGGGACCGACAGCAAACGTCGTGATGGCGCGCGACGCGCCGAGCGAGACGGGAGAGACAGTGAACCACAACGGCATGCGGCATCGGCTGCTCGCGATCGATCTGGACGGCACGCTGCTCCGAGACGACCGCACCGTGGCACCCGAGGACATCGCGGCGATCCGCGAGGCGCGCTCAGCCGGGATCCACGTCACCCTCGTGACGGGACGAATTGCCTCGGGTGCGCTGCCGACGGCGCGCGAGGTCGGCATCGAGACGCCGATCGTCTGCGCCGATGGCGGGCAGCTCGTGCACCCCGCGACCGGGGAGCTGATCGCCCGCAAGAGCCTGCCGGGGAAGGCCACCCGCGCGGCGCTGGGTGTCTTCTCGGGGCGGAAGCTGACGCCGTTCGTGCTGACTCACGAGGCGATCCACGCACGTCGTGGATCGGAGTCGCTCGCTCCGTGGGTGGTCTCGTGGTCGCCCGATCTGCGGCTGCACTCCGCCGAGGAGCCGTCGTGGCCCCAGCTGCGCGACGTGGCGATCGTGCTCGGCATCGGGGCGCGCGACCTAGCGGGCGAGGCGCTCGACGCGCTCGGGAGCTCGCTGCCGCCCTCGGCGGGCGCCGTCTCGTTCCCGATGGGGAGCGACGATGTCTGGGGCGTGCGCGTGCAGGCGCGCGGCTGCACGAAGAGCGTGGGCCTCTCCGCGCTCGCGGCGCGGCTCGGCGTGCGCCGGACCGACGTCGCGTACGTCGGCGACTGGTACAACGACCTCTCCGCGTTCGCGTGGGCGGGACGATCCTTCTGCATGGGGCACGCGCCGCAGGACGTGAAGCGGCACGCCAGCGAGGTCCTGCGCTCGACCGGCGCGAACGGCGGCGGCGTCGCCGAGGTGCTGCAGCGCTGGATGTGAGATCGGCTCGCCCGCTCCGGGCGCTCCCGTCCGCGCGCGAAGCGCGCGCTCCCGTACGCGCCCTACGGGGCGAGCACTCCTGCACGGGATGTGAGCGCCCGGGCTCGCTTCAACGAATGGTCGCGCCGATGCGTGAGGCGACGGCGTGAGGTCGAGGCGAGCCCTCGCGCGCGCTGCCCTCGAGCAGGCGCATCGCGTCGCGGTAGCCGTGCAGGGTGCCGACGTCGACGTAGCCGGTCCCGGTGCGGACCGCGCGCGCCGTGCCTCCGCGCGCGAGCCACTCGTTGACGAGGGTGCCCACGTAGGGGTCACGGCGCTCGGGCTCCTGCCAGATCGTGTGTAGCTCGGCGAGCGTCCGACCCGGCATCTTGAACGCGCCCCAGATCCAGCGGCTCGACGCGTCGGCGCGCTTCACCTGGATCTCGAGCACGCGACCTGCGGCATCGCTGACGACCGCATCGAAGTGACGCGGCTGATCGACGGGGAAGCACAGGAACGAGAGCTCGTCGTCGGGCAGCGTCGCGAGCGCGCGCTCGGGGAACCACACGGTGTCGGGCAGGCCCACGAGCACCGGCTCGTCCGGCTGGATCAGCGGCAGCGCCTGGAAGATCGCGTCGCAGAGCCCCGCGGGCACGGCCTGCACGACGTACGAGACGTGCACCGAGCCGATGCGCCCGCCGTAGTACTCGACGATGTCGCTCTTGCCCGGGGAGATCACGAAGCAGATGCGGGTGGCGCCGCCGAGGATCATCCGCTCGACCAGATACTCGCTGACGGCGCGCGGCCGCTCGATGCCGTCGTCGAGCCGGCTGCCGACGGGCAGCAGTTCCTTCGAGAAGGCGAGCGGCTGGATGCGACTCCCGATGCCCGCAGCGGGCACGATTCCCCAGGTCATCGTCGTGTCCCCCTCTCGAGCCGCTCGCTCGGGTGTCTGTCGTCTCGTCAGATGCGCGCTGCGGCGTCG
>JALYRN010000321.1 GCA_030855295.1 Myxococcota bacterium
CCGCATCCTCGATCGCGCCCGCGTCACGCGGCACCTCACACGCCAGCTGCGCGCACAGCCCGTCGCCCGGACAGATGCGTGCACCGGGCGTCGGCCGGAGCACGATCATCGTGCGCCCCTCGCCGAGCACCGCGCACCCGCTCGCGTAGACGGGACAGCCGGGCTCGCCCGCGACCGCCCGCAGCGACAGCGCGAGCGCAGGCTCGCCCGAGCGTCGCTCCATCGCGGGCGCCGACTGTCCCACGATCCAGCGGTCGACCTCGCGCGCGCCGGCGTCGCATCCATCCTGGAGCGATGCGACGAGCTGCACCGGAGCACGCGCGTCCTCGACCGGATCGAAGACGTAGCCCCACTCCAGCCGGCGCTCGGGCGGAGCGCAAGCGACGAGCGCTCCGAGCAGCACGATGAACAGCGATCGACGCACCACGCTCAGCATACCGCGTCGCCGGCGGCCTGCGCGACCCTCAAGGGCAGGCGAACTGCAGCGGACAGCTCTCGAGCGCGAGCACCTGCCCCGGGCACTCCTCCTCACGCGCTCGGCACTGCGCGAAGTTCTCGTCGGTGATGCAGGCATCGGTGCGTCGATATCCGGCGCACGAGTCGCTCGCATCGTCGGCGCCGCTCTGCGGCTCGGGCGCGGCCGAGCCGCACGCTGTCAGCATGCTCACGATCGTGAAGACGAGAACGAACGACGAGCTCCTCATGGCATCACCTCCGCGCGGAGACTGACCGCGAACCGAGCCGCGCGCGAGCGGTGCCGGGCCGGCATTCGACGTGGAGGCGCGGGTGCGTCTATGGTCGAGGGGTGGGGGACGAAGCGATCGTGCGGCAGGCTGCGCTCCTGCGGCTCTGCCGGTGCGCGCTCGAGGGCGCGCCGCGCGAGGCGCTCGTGGAGGCGGCGCTCCGCCTTCCGATGGAGCACGACGCCGCGCTCGCGCTCGCCGAGCTCCTCGCGCGAGCGGTCGAGGATCCTGAGCGCGAGATCGCCGACCTCGCCGACCCCGAGCTCGCGGAGGCGCTCGCGCTCGTGCGTGCCTCGGCTGCGCGCGAGCGCGCGGCGCGACGCGAGGTCGCGCACTACCAAGAGCTCCTCGATCACACGTCCGACGGCATCTGCATCGTCGATCCCTCATGTGGTGCTGACGGTCACCGACACCGGCTCGGGCATGGACGACGAGACCCGCGCGCGCGCGTTCGATCCGTTCTTCACCACGAAGGGAGCGTCGGGGACGGGGCTCGGGCTGGCGACCGTCTACGGAATCGTCGTGCAGCACGGTGGCCACGTGGAGCTCGAGAGCGCTCCCGGCCGAGGCACGTGCGTCCGCATCTCGCTGCCGGGAACCGACGTGATCGCGCCGGAGCGCGACGAGGTCCCCCCGTCGTGGCCGCTCGTGCAGCGCGCGATCCGTGTGCTCCTCGTCGAGGACGATCCCGACGTGCGCCGCTCGATCCAGCGGGTGCTCGAGGACGCCGGGCACCAGCTCCGCGGCGCGCCCGACGGGGCGAGCGCGCTCGAGCTCGCGCGCACGGCGGGCGATCCGTTCGACGTGCTGCTGAGCGACGTCGTGATGCCCCGGATGAGCGGACCGGAGCTCGCGGAGCGGCTGCGCGAGGTGCAGCCCGGCCTGCGGGTGATCTTCATGTCGGGCCATTCGGGCGACGCGCTCGAGCATCGAGGGATGAAGCGCGGCGCGCCGCTGCTCGCGAAGCCGTTCACGCCCGAGAAGCTCCTCGACCGCATTCGCGGCGCGCTCAGCTGACGCGCGCGGCGAATGGGGCGCGCTCAGGACGGGAGAGCGGCCGTGACGGCGTCCATCGCGTTCTGTCGCGTCTCCGCGAGCTCGGCGGGGACGCCGGTCCGCGCCAGTGCGGCCGCGATGCGGCGGGAGATCCACGCGGCGACGATGGGCGGGCGGAACTTCACGCCCTCGAGCGCGACACGCTCGCCAGGCGTGAGCTGCTCGTCGAGATCGGCGAGGTCTCGCTCGTCGCGGAGCTGCTTCGTCATCAGGACGTAGAACGCGACGATCCAGCCTGCTGACTCAAAGCCTGTCTAAAAAATCGGCTCGCCCGCTCCGGCCGCTTCCGTCCGCGCGCGCGGCGCGCGCTCCCGTGCTCGCCCTCCGGGGCGAGCACTCCTGTCGACTCAGAGCTTCCGGGCGAAGTGGTGGCTCGTGATGTTCATGCGCTTCCGCAGATAGAAGCGGTGCGCGGCGAAGCGCTGCACGCCGGAGTCGAGGTGCAGCTGCGCGCAGTCGGCCGCGCGCGCGGCATCGCAGAGCCACTCGAAGAGCGCATCGCCGTGGCCGCCCGAGCGCGCGCTCTCGTCGGTGACGAGGTCGTCGACGTAGAGCGCCTTGCCCCACGCGAGCCACTCGCCGATGCGATAGCCGGCGCACGCGACCACGCGCTCGCCGTCGAAGCGCACCGCGAGGCTCCAGCCGTGGGCGTGCTGCTGCCGGCGCGCCTGCGCGACGAACGCGTCGAGCTCGAGGTGCGGCCGGAGCTGCTTCATCACGGGGAACGCGGCGCGGAGCTCGTCGTCGGTGGTCGCGAGTCGGATCGTCATCTCGCGAGCATGGGCGGCGCGACCGGCCGGTGCCGCGGACCACTCGAGCGATCCCGCGCAGACCTCTTGCGCGCAGCGCGACGCGCACCGATGTGAGGGCTGCATGCGCGCCCTCCTCGGCCTCGCGCTCGTGCTCGTGCTCGCCGCGTGCGGGGGCACGACCGCACCACCGACCGCGAGCTCTCGCACCGTCTGGACCGGTGACGTCTCCGAGGACGAGCTCCTGCGCCTGCACGAGCGCACGACCGAGGTCCCGCCGAGCCCGCGGGGCCAGGAGATCGCGCTCGGCGGCGGGCACGCGTACCTCGCGCTGCCCGAGGGGTCGCCGCGCGCCGCGCTCCTCGTGATCCACGAGTGGTGGGGGCTGAACGATCACATTCGTCACTGGGCCGATCGCCTCGCCGCCGACGGCTACGCGGCGCTCGCGATCGACCTCTACGGCGGCCGCACCGCGGCGACGTCGGAGGAGGCGATGGAGCTGATGCGCGCGGTCGACGACACCCAGGCCGACGCGACGATCCGCGATGCGATCACGTTCCTCGAGTCGGATCCGCGCGTGGCGTCCGCGCAGAGGCACGGCGTGATCGGCTGGTGCTTCGGAGGTGGATGGGCGCTCGAGGCGGCGCTCCGCCATCCGGGCGCATCAGACGCGGTGGTGATGTACTACGGCCGGCCCGTCACCGACGTCGAGCGGCTGCGCGCGCTCGACAGCCCGCTGCTCGGCATCTTCGGCGACCTCGACGAGTCCATCCCTCCGGAGCGCGTGGACGAATTCGAGGCCGCGCTCGAGGCTGCCGAGGTGCCGCACGAGCTCCTGCGGTTCGACGCGCCGCACGCGTTCGCGAACCCGTCGGGCCCGCGATACGACCACGACGCGGCGGCCGCCGCGTGGGAAGCGACCCGCGCATTCCTCGCCCGCACGCTCTGACGCTGCAGGAGCGCTCGCTCCGGAGGGCGCGGACGGGAGCGCGCGTAGCGCGGACGAAAGCGACCGGCGCGGGCCGATTCATGGACCGCCTCCGGGTGCGAGCCCCGCCTTGCAGGTCGGTGCGGCGCGACCCATGCGAGGGCGATGCAGATCATCGCCGAGGGCCAGCGCATCCCCGACCTCTCGCTGCGGGTGCGCGAGGACGGGCAGTGGAAGGACGTCACGACGGGCGAGCTCTTCGCGGGTCGCACCGTCGTGGTGTTCGGGCTTCCGGGCGCGTTCACGCCGACGTGCTCGGCCTCTCACGTGCCGCGCTACGAAGAGCTCGCGAGCGAGCTCCTGCGCTGCGGAGTCGACGAGATCGCGTGCGTGTCGGTCAACGACGCGTTCGTGATGGAGGCGTGGGGCGCGCAGCAGTCCGTCGAGAAGGTGCGCCTGCTGCCCGACGGGAACGGCGATCTGACGCGCGCGCTCGGCCTCCTCGTCGACAAGCGCGACCTCGGGTTCGGCCCGCGCAGCCGCCGGTATTCGATGCTGGTGAAGGACGGCGTGGTCGCGAAGCTCTTCGTCGAGAAGGACGCGCCGGGTGATCCGTACGACGTGTCGGACGCCGATACGATGCTGCGCTACCTGACCGACGATGCACCGCCGCGACCGCTCGACATCGCCATGGTCAGCAAGCCCGGGTGCGCGCACTGCGCTCGCGCGCGCACGCTGCTGAAGAAAGCCGGCCTGAGCTGGCAGGAGGTGCCCAGCACGCCACGCGTCCTGCGCGCGATCGCCGGCGCATCGACCACGCCGCAGGTCTTCGTCGACGGGCAGCGGATCGGCGGCGCCGATCAGCTCGAGGCCTGGCTCGCGAAGCGCACCGGCTGAGGCGCGACGCTCCGCCGCGCCCGCTCGCTCCGCGCGGCTCCGGCTGGCTCGGATCCACAGGTACGCGAGCAAGCAGCAGCACGCCAGCTCGGTCGCGCGGGTGCCGTCGTGGGCCTTTCGCGGGAAGCGAGCGCATCCGAAGCCGACCGTCGGTGCCGGCCGCGAGGTCATCCGAGACCCCAGCGGGGTGGCGGGTCCGCCGGCCACCGCCGCCGTTCCGCCACCCCGCCACCTCACCCGGGTTGGGGTTTTCCGGCGTTTTTCTAGCGTTTCCTGCGCGGCGCCAATGTGCGACGAGGTCGGCACGGCGCTCGCTCTAGGGGCGGCATGAACGCCCAGCGCCTCCTGTCGATCCTCCTCGCGATGCTGATCCCCGCATGCGCCGCGGGCGCGCCGACGGCGCTCGACGAGGCGACCGAGGAGACAGGCATCGACGGTCCGTTCGAGGGCGTGCCAGAGGAGGCGAAGGCCGACGGCGCCGACGCGCTCGGGCCGACGGTCGCGGCGGGGGCGGCGACGGAGGTCTGGGCCGCGCGCAACCAGTGGGCCGATCGCGAGACGAGCGACGCGCGCCGCGCCGGCGTGGCATGGGGCGCGGACAGCGGGCTCGACTGGGAGGAGAAGTTCGATCGCTGGGTGTCGTCGTTCGAGGTGGTCGCGCGCGAGGGCTACGGGCGCACCTTCTCCATCGCGACGCCGTTCGGGACGCGCGCGTTCGACGCGCCCACGCTCGAGTGCGCCGAGGTCGCGCTCTTCCTGCGCGCCACGTTCGCGTCGTGGTACGGGCTGCCCTTCTTCGTGACCGGCTGGGACGCGCGCACGCGCCAGGCGATGTACGCGGGGCACTTCGGCTTCGTGACGCGGAGCGGCGCGCGCCTCGGCAACTTCCCGTCGTTCCGCACGCAGTACACCGACTCGACGATTCGCTGGCGCGAAGGACAGGCGTGGCCGAGCGACGCGCGGCTGCGCGGCATGCGCCTCGGCAACGACGACGCGGTGCAGTTCCTCGAGCGCTCGGGCGGGGTCGCGGGCGCGGGCGCCTACTTCGACGAGATGTTCCTGAACAAGCGCGTGGGCTACTTCATGCGCCTGCTGCTCCTCTACTTCGGCAGCGCGAACCTCGCCGACAGCGCCAACACGTTCCACGTGCGCCCCGAGTCGCTCGCGGCGGGCGATCTGCTGATCGAGCGCTGGCAGCGCCGCGGCATCGGGCACGTGATGCCCGTCATGCGGCGCGGCGATCTCGGCGAGGGCCGCTACGAGGTGGCGATCGCGTCGGGCTCGATGCCGCGCCGCCAGCCGCTCTGGCAGGAGACCGCCGAGGCGGTGTCGTACTTCGAGATGAGCTACTGCGGCGGCCCCGGCAGCAACGCCGACGGTGACGCGTACGCGGCCCTCGGCGGCGGCCTCCGTCGCTGGCGCACGGCGTCGCTGATCAGCGGTCGCTGGCGCAACATGGTGCGCGCCGCGGACCGAGACGCGTACCTCGACGAGAGCGACCTCGACGCGATCGCGGCGCGCCCCGCGCGCTTCGCGGAGCTGCTCGCGAGCCTGACGCCCGAGCAGCGCCGCGACGCCGCGATCACGCGCATCGAGCAGGCGCGCTTCCACCTGCGCGACTACCCCGCGAGCTGCTCGGCGCGCGAGCGCCGCGAGGACGCGTTCCGCGATCTCTACGCCGTGATGGACGAGTACTTCGGCGACGATCGCGCCACGGTCGACGCGCGCTTCCGAGGCCTCGAGGATCGCGTGTTCGCCGAGCTCGAGTACACCGCGTCGCGCACCTGCTGCTGGAACCGCAGCACCACCGCGATGCGCGAGATCGTGATGCACCACGCCGAGAAGGAGCAGGCCGACGCGGCCGGCCGCGGCGAGTGCGTCGCGCCGACCGTGTTCCGCGCGGAGGCGGCCGACCGCGCGAGCGGCGGCGACGGCTACGGGCGCTGGCGCCTGCATGCGCAGTCGATCGGGCGGGGCGCCGACTGGCGCGCGTGGAGCGAGGACGAGACCTGCGCGCAGCGCGACGTCCCGGAGGACACGATCACCGGCCGCGGCAGCGAGACCGCGTTCTGCGGCGGGAGCGCGGGTCCGGTCGAGACCGGCTGCGATCCGAGCGGCGGAGACGACACCATCGCCCGCGCCGGCACGCTCGCGCGCGGCACCGCGCTCGACGCGCGCATCTGCGAAGGCGACGCGGATCTCTACCGCGTCGAGTCGGGCAGCGCGGGCGCGACCGTCCTCGTCGCGTTCTCGCACGCCGCCGGCGATCTCGACGTGCAGGCGCTCGCGGCGGACGGCTCGGTCGTCGGCGAGAGCGCCGGCACCAGCGACCAAGAGCGCGTGACCGCCACCGGCACCTTCTACGTGCGCGTGTTCGGCTACGCGGGCGCGGCGAACGCGTACTCGATCCGCATCGAGTGATGCTCCTGCCTCAGGCGCGCGGAAAGCGCGCCTCGAACTCGCGGTGGATCGGCGCAGCTCCCTCGAGCTCCTTCGGCCGCACGCCGCTCGTCAGCGACTCGACGTGGATCGTCGCCTCGTCGGCGCGGAAGAACGCGAACCACTCCTTGATCGCGATGCGCCATCCGTCGCCGGCGCGCGCGATGCGGCGATAGGCGTGCGGCTGCGGACCCAGCGAGAGCGTGTACGCGAGCCGCTCCTCGAGCTCGATGCCGCGCGCGCGCAGCCACTCGAGCTGCTCGCGCGCGCGATCGCTGAACGACACGCGCCACACCGGCCGCGGATCGGCGGGGCGCTCGCCGCCCGGCAGCGCCCCGTCCGGCGG
>JALYRN010001231.1 GCA_030855295.1 Myxococcota bacterium
CGTACGTCTCGAAGCACGCCGCCGCGCCCTGCCAGTGGAAGAGCGCGAACGTGTTCCACTCCGTGGTCGCGCTCCTCGCCTGCGTCACGATCGCCCGGTGATCGTCGACCGCGACGTCGCGCTCGGGTCGCAGCCACACCGCGATCGTGAACCCCGCCGTCAGCGACATCACGGCCGCGGCAGGGATGCGAAGGTAGGTGGTGCCGTCGAGCTCGAGCGCGTCGCCCACCCGCCCGGCGACGACCGTCGGGCACGGCGAGCAGAGCGCGTCGTGGCCGCGGCCCGACGTGTCGACGACCGTCCCCGCGACGATCGTGTCCATCCCCCACTCGCCGACGACCGAGGGGTCGAGCGGCGCGCCCGCGTCGGGGTCGCCTCCGGCGTCGGTCTCGACCGACACCGCTGCGTCGCTCTCCCCGGCGTCCGCTCCGGGTGCGACGCCAGTGTCCGGCGCGCCCCCGTCGAGCTCGCGATGCGCATCGACGAGCACGGTCGCGTCGATCACGGCGGCGTCGTCGACCGCGACGTCCGCGGCGTCGAATCGACCGCCGTCGATCACCACGCCACCTGCGTCCCCGCTCGGCTCGTAGCCCACGCGCCCACACCCGGAGGCCGCGAGCACGAGCGACGCGAGCGCCACCGGCGCACCGCAGGACGCCCGGAGCGTTGCGCGAAGCCCCATCGTCGCGCGCGCCATCTCGACAGGATACGCGAACCCGCGACGACGCGATCGCTCGCCCCGCGCCGAGGCTCCGCGCAGGTCGATCGAGCGCGGGTCGTGCACGCGCCGATCATATCCCGTCACCGCGCGCTTCCGTCGCGCCACGGAGCGCGCGCAGCTCCGCGAGCCCCTGCTCGACCGAGACGACCGGCAGGTACCCGAGCTCGGCGCGCGCGCGCTCGGTCCGCACCGTGACCGTGCTCGACATCATGTCGATCGCGAAGCGCGTCATCGGTGGCGCGCGGCGGATCCCGAGCGCGCGCCAGGCCCCCTCGACGCCGTGCGCGAGCGGCCGCATCAGCGCCGACGGAACACTGCGCGCCCCGAGCTGCTCGCCCGCCGCCGCGTCGACCAGGGCCGCCAGGAATTCGCGGATCGTGCGCGTGCCCTCGTCGGCGACGAAGTAGGCGCGCCCCGCCGTGCCCCTCGTCAGCGCGAGCTCGAGCGCGTGCGCGACGTTCCGCACGTGCGTCGTCGAGGTGCGGACGCGCCCGCCGTCGAGCCACGCGAAGCTGCCGTCGCGATGCATCCGCAGGACCGCGGGCAGCACCGAGGCGTCCCGCGGTCCCCACACCAGGCGCGGGCGGATCGAGATCGTCTCGAGCGCTCGATCGCTCGCCGCGAGCACTCGCCGCTCGGCCTCTGCCTTGGTCTCCGAGTACAGGTAGCGGTGCCGCGGCGGGTACGGCGCGTCCTCGTCGACGTCGACGAGATCGTGCCCGTCGAAGATCGCCGCCTCGGTGCCGACGTGCACGAACCTGCGCACGCCGCCCTCGCGCGCCGCGTCGAGCATGCGCTGCGTGCCGTCGACGTTGGCGGTCCAGAACTCCTCGCGCGTGCCCCACTCCTCCGCTCGCGCGGCGGCGTGGATCACGGCGCCGCAGCCCGCGACGTGCTCCCCGCGGACCTGGTCGAGATCGCAGCGCACCGGCTCCGCGCCGTGGCTCCTCACGAGCTCGGCGCTCTTCGCCGACCGCGCCATCGCGCGCACCTCGTGCCCGGCCGCGGCCAGGTGCGCGACGACGTGCCCTCCGACGAACCCCGACGCTCCGGTGACGAAGACTCGCATCGCTTCCTCCGACGAAGCGCATCATGCGCTCGCGTCGCACATGCGTCCCATCGATGGATCGTACATGATCATGCGCTCCATCGATGACTCGCGCGCGCCCCGCTCCCCTCCCCGGCCCGCCTCCGCTCGCGTCGATCGACGTGAACCTGCTGGTCGCGCTCGACGTCCTGCTCGCCGAGCGCAACGTCACGCGCGCCGCCGAGCGGCTCCACCTGACGCAGCCGTCGCTCAGCCATCAGCTCGCGCGGCTTCGCGATCTCTTCGGGGACGCGCTCCTCGTGCGCGTGGGCCGGCAGATGGTCGCGACCCCTCGCGCCGAGGCGCTCGCTCCCGCGCTCACGCGCGCGCTCGCCGAGCTG
>JALYRN010000322.1 GCA_030855295.1 Myxococcota bacterium
CCGGTCGCGACGAAGACGCCGATCGTCGAGGGAGCGGTCGACGCATCGACGTCGGCGCCGGAGTCGACGGCGGCGCCATCGGGCTCGAGCGAGCTCGCGTCGACGGGCGCGGTCGCGTCGATGCTCGCGCCCGAGTCGACGATCGATGCGTCGCGCTCGAGCGCGGCGTCGGGCGTCGCCGCCGGGGCACTGCCGCACCCCGCAGCGAGCGCGAGCATCGACGACGCCGCGCCACAGAGCGCGAGGAGAGAGTGGTATTCGCGCCGATGCCGCATGGCGCGATCTTACGCGACGAGCCCGGGGAGCGCGCCGAGCGTCGCGCCTCGGAGCGCGGCGTCATCGGTGCCGAAGTGGGCGTCGGTCTCGCCGAACGCGTGCAGGATCGAGGTGTGCAGGTTCGAGAGCGAGTGACGCGTGTCGTACGCGGTCGCGGTCGTCGCTCGGTCGAAGCTCAGGTGCGTGCCGCCCGTGATCGCACCGCCGGCGCGCCCTGCGAGGAGCACGGGCACGTTCGTCGCGACGTGCGCCGCCGCGTTGCTGAACTCGCTGGTCGCGAGCACGAGCGAGTTGTCGAGCAGCGTCGTCTCGCCGTCGCCGGTCGTCGTCGCCGCGAGCCCGTCGAGGATCCGGCCGAGGATGCTCATGCGCCAGCGGCGGTTCGCGACCGCCTCCGCCATCCACGCGTCGTGCTCGGAGCGCCGGGGGCCGGTCGGGCCGATGTCTCGGGCGGTGTGACCCAGGGAGTGTCCGATGCCGAAGTTGGAGTCGACGCGGATCCCGGGCGTCGCCGCAGGACCGCCGGCGGGCGCCCAGGGGGTGAGGATGTCGTCGATCTCGATGCAGGCCGAGTTGGTCAGCCCGCAGCGGAGCGCCGCGATCACGATGTCGGCGTGCAGCTCTGCGACCAGACGCCAGTCGCGCGCCCGCGCCGCACCGGCGCCGTCGGCCTCGATGCCGACCGGCGCCTCGCAGACCGCCGTCTCGAGCAGCCCGAGCCGGACCTCGAGATCGCGGATGAACCCGAGATGCTGATCGATCGCGGCGAGATCGATGCTGCTCGCGACACCTCGGTACGCCCGGAGCTGACCGGTCACGCCGCTCAGCACGCTCTCGCGGATGGTGCGGCGTCTCGCGACCTCGGCATCCGGCATCGACGAGAAGCCGGCGAACAGGTTGTCGAACGCTGCGACCGGATCCGCCTGGGCGATCACCTCGGCGCGGGAGCCGGAGTAGAACGGGCTGCCGTAGTAGCCGCCGCCGAAGGGAACGCTGCCGGCGCGGAGGTGGATGGGACCGAAGGCGGTGCGCTGACCGCGCGCGGAGAGACGCTCGTGGACGACGTGATCGATCGACGGCCCGAGAGCGAGCGCCTTGGGGCGCGTCTCGGTGCCGACCTCGACCAGCCGAGCGGCGGTCAGCGCCGTGACGTTGGTGCCGCGATGGGCGATCGGCGAAGCGGCGTTGTCGAGACCCTCGATCACCGTGAGCTCGTCGCGATGCGCGGCGAGCGGCTGATGGATCGAGCCGAGCCTCAGCGCCGCGCCGGGCGCGGACGTCGGCGCCCAGTGATCGAGGCCGTGCTCGGTCCCCCGGCCGTCGAAGCGCCCGCGGCGCTTCATGTTCGAGATGGTGCCGCCGTGCTCGAAGAAGACGACGAACCGACGCTCCGCCGGAGCGCCTCCCGCGAGCGCGCGGCTGTGCGTCATCTCGAGCAGAGGCAGCGCGACGGCGGCGCCGCCGAGGCCGCGGAGGAACCCACGGCGTCCGGAGTGCAGAAGATCTCGGGGCTTCATCGGGACACCTCCTCGGCGCTACGAACGTCGATGTAACGGAACGCATCGGTGGTCACGATCGCGACCACGATGTCTCGGATCGCGCCCGTCTCGAGGGCGCGGCTGCGGATGTCGGCGAGCACGCAGGGATCGAGCGGCGCGGTGCCGAGGGTCTGCGCGATCCAGCGATCGGTCAGGCAGAGGGTGGGCTGATCGTCGCTCGCGAAGAGATGGCTGAGGTCGACGGCATCGGCGACCGGCATCGCGTCCTCGAGGCGATCGTCGGAGCTCGCCGTGCCGATCGACGTCCCGCTGGCGTCGATCGGCCGGCCCGAAGGGATGTCGTTCGCGCGGAAGGCGCCGATCGCGTCGTAGTGGCCGAACGTGAAGCCGAGCGGGTTGATGCGCTGGTGGCACGCGACGCAGCGATCCTCGGCGCTGGTCCGCGCGGTGACGTCCTCGCGCACGCTGAGGAGCTCACCGTCGGGCGTGAGCCCACCGGTCGGCGTGGTGTCGTCGACGTCGGCCGGCGGAGGGGGAAGCGGGCGGCACAGCACCTCTCGGCGCACGAACGCGCCGCGGCGGATCGGCGAGTCGACGTTCGCAGGAGAGAACACCGTGAGGAACGCCGCGCGCGTGAGCATCCCGGCGCGCTCGCCCTCGGGCAGGTCGATCCACTCCCACTCGCTGTCGGCACCCGCGTGCGGCACGCCGTAGAGCGCGGCGAGCGGTCCGTTGACGTACGCGCGACGCGACGACAGCAGCGTCGAGATGCGCCCGCCGTCGTGCTCCATCGCCCAGTCGACGAACGCGTAGAGCTCTCGCCGCATCTGGCGGCGCAGCGCCGGCGAGTCGCTCGGGTAGAGCGTCGGGTCCTTCTCGGCGACGTCGAGCGACGGGACGGTGCCGCCGTCGAGCTCGAGCCAGTGCGCGACGAACTCGTGGATCGCCTGCTGCCCGCGCTCGCCGGTCAGCATCCGCGCGATCTCGTCGCGCAGGACGTCGTCGTGGTGCAGCGTGCCCTCGGCGGCGCGGGTGAGCAGCGCATCGTCCGGCGTGGTGCCCCAGAGCGAGTAGCTGAGCCGCGTCGCCAGCTCGTGGTCGGTCAGCCGACGGATGCCGGGCGGCAGCGCGGGATCTTCGACCCCGAGCTCCTGTCGGAGCACCACCTGCGGCGACGCGAGCACGATCTGGACGAGCACGTCCATCGAGTCCGCGAACGAGAGAGCGCCGATTGCGCGGTCGAACGACGCTTCGAGCGCGGTGCGCTCCTCGGGGCGCAGCGGGCGGCGGTAGGCGCGCGCCGCGAAGCCGTCGAGGAACGCGGTCACGCACGCGCGGTCGGCGGCGCCGCTGGTGTCGCACGGGATGACCTCGCGGCTCCACGCACTGCGCTGGTCGACCACCGACGCCGCTGCGTCGACGAGCTGCTCGGTGCTCGGGAGCGTGGCGACGGCAGTGTCGGTCACGGCGAGCGCCAGGGACGGCGCGCCGACGAGATCGCGGAGCGTCGCCATGTACTGGGCGGGTGTCAGCCGCGCCGTCGAGGCGGGCGACGCGTGGATGACGTCGGGGTCGCAGGTCACGCCGGGCGGATCGCCGGGATCGCCGGGATCGTCGGGTGTCCGACGGTCCGGGCTCCAGCCGGGCCCCGACGGCCCGTCCTCGATGAACCCAGTGCAGCCGGCGCTCGTCGCCAGCGCGAACGCGAGGAGCGCGCTGGTTCCCCAGCCCTGCCGCTTCGTGACTCGATCGAGATCGTGCTCTCGCATGTCGTCCTCCGAGCCAGAGGATGCGGATCTCGATGGGACGAAGCTCTTACACTTGCCGCGAGCTCGCGCGGCCCACCTCAATCGGCCGGCGGAGGGGGCAAGCAGACGCGCACGGGGCGCGTGACGGGCTCGCTCGAGACGGTGCCGATCCCGAGCTGGCCCGAGTCGTTGCTGCCCCAGCACCAGAGCGACTCGTCGTCGAGGATGCCGCACACGTGATCGGCGGCGAGCGACACGTCCAGCCACTCGCGCCGCGGGTCGGGCGGATCGACGAGCGCGGGCGTGCTCTGCGTGGTCGTCAGGGTCCCGTTCCCGAGCTGTCCGGCGTCGCCGTCGCCCCAGCAGTAGAGCTCGGTGACGGAGCCGACCGAGCGCGTCGCGCAGGTGTTGCGGACGCCGGCGCGCACGGTGTTCCAGACGACGCCGGGCTCGCCGGGCGCGACCTGCTGCGGGCGCGGCACCGCGTCGACCAGCGCTGCATTGCCGAGCCCGAGCTGCCCGCCCCGAGCGCCTCCCCAGCACCACAGCGTTCCGTCGGCGCGGAGGCCGCACGTGTGGAACTCGCCGTTCGCCACCTGGGTCCAGTCGTCGAAGCAGGGGCACTCGGGGCAGCTGGTCCCTTCCGCCGCGCAGCCGGTGCGCTGCGGGACGGCGAGGGCGTCGAGACCGGTCGAGCCATCTCCGAGCTGGCCGTTGTTGGCGTATCCCCAGCACCAGAGCGCGCCGCTGCCCGGCTCACCGTCGGTGCGGATCGCGCACGTGTGGTTGCCGCCGGTGTCGACCCCACCGGTGCGCCACCGATCGCCGGACGCGATCACGACCTCGCGCGGCGAGCGCACCACGCCGCCCGGCGGCTCTCCGATCTGGCCTCGACCGTTGACGCCCCAGCAGAAGAGCCGACCGTCGACATCCACCCCGCAGAAGTGATTGCCGCCGCTGAGCGAGCGGAGGTTCGGAGGCGCGACGAGCTCCTGCGGCGGCGTGACGACGTTCGGTGTCGTCGAGCCCGAGCCGAGCTCGGCTCCGGTGTTCTCGCCCCAGCACGCGCGGCTTCCCTCGCTGCCGAGCAGGATGCACGTCGTCTGTCGTCCCCCCGCGAGGCTCCGCACGAACGTGCGGGCTCGCAGCGTGATCGCCGGAAGGGGCTGGGGCTCGGACTCGGTGCGCCCGAGCTGACCGAGCTCGTTCGCGCCCCAGCAGTACACGTAGGAGCGGACCGTCCGCGGGAAGTCTTCCTGCGCGCTCAGCGCGCACGTCGCGTCGCTCAGCGCGTCCCGCCCGAGCGCCCCTCCGGACGCGAGCACCCGGGACACTCGCACGCCGACGACACACTCGCCGGCGCGGCAGACGTCGCCCTCACAGCGGCTGGGGCCTCCGTCCTCGTGGCACGGCGTCTCGTTGGGCGCGGTGCGACAGAGCTCGGCGGCGCAGCGGAGGCAGTCGCCGCAGACCGCGCCGTCCGCGAGGTCTTCGCACGCGCTCCGCATCACGAACGTGATCTCGGTCAGCTGGTCCGCGACGAAGCCGACGCGCTCTTCTGCGATCTCGGCGAGCACGCCGCCGTCGGCGTCGAAGAGGGTCGCCGTGAAGAAGAAGTGGCGCGACGCATCGGCGTCCGCAGGAACGACCGGCACCGTGACCAGGAGATCGCTGGCGAGCGGCGGCGCGAGCGCGACGTCGCCGAGCCCCTCGATCGTGTCGCCCTCTTGCCGGCGGATCTCGACGTGCAGTCGCGCGGCGTGCTCGAGCACGACGCCCTCGCCGCGCACGTGCACGAGGACCTGCGTGGTCGCGAGCGTCTGGCAGGACGACGCGAGCGCGATCAGCGCGACGCAGAGCGCGCGGAGGAGAGCTCGCATCACGGCATCTCGAGGGCGATGACGACGCCGAACGGCGGGCTCGTCACCGGCGGTGTGAGGGATGGGTCCTGCGAGAGCCCGACCCCGAGCGCCGTCGCGCCGGCGGCCGCGAGCAACACGGCCCCGACGATCCAGAACGCCGGCTCGTCGACGATCGATCGACCGGGCTCGTCGAAGACGTAGCGCGTCTGTGAGCGCGCGCGCACCCTGATCGTCGTCTCGTGGGACGCGGCGCCGGCGCGCACGCGCGCGACGTACTGCCCGGGCGCCACGGCGTGCTCGAGCCGCCCGACGCCGCGCGCGACGCCGACGATCTCGAGCTCGTGCGACGGGTTCGCGGCCTCGAGCACGATCGTGCCGACGCGCGAGGCTTCGGTCGGCTGCAGCTCGATCGAGATCGCGAGCCGCTCCCCGGGCCGAACACGCACGCGTCGCTCGACCGTCTCGAAATCCTCCGCCGACACCACCAGCACGTGCTCGCCCGGATCGACCCGCACGGTCCTCTCGGCGGCGAGGCGACCGTCGACGCGCAGCTCTCCTTCGGCGCCCTGGATCTGGACGGCGAGCGCGCCGATCTCGGATCGCACGCGGCGGAGGTCGGAGCGCACCTCGGCGCGCTGCTCCGCGCGCATCTCGCCGTACTGCTCCGCGAGCAGCGCCGAGAGCACTTCCTCGGCGCGCAACAGCTCTCCCGTGCCGCGGTACGCGACCGCGAGGTTGAACGCGATCGCCGGGTTCGGAGCGCTCGCGAGGAGCCGCTGCAGCATCTCGCGCGCCTCGGGGAAGCGGCCGACGCGGAGCTCTTCGACCGCTTCGACGAAGCGCTGCCGCGCGTCGTGCTCTTGGCTCGTCTGCGCGCGCAGCGGCGACGTCACCGCGACCAGGCTGCATGCGAGGACGACGACCGCGGGCGCGAGCGGCCACCGCGGTCGGGGGCCGCTCCTACTGCGATCGGTCCACTCCACGCGCGGTCAGGGTAGCGAGCGCGAGAGCCCCGGATCAAGGCTCGCGCTCGCGCGCGAACCGCTCGGTCGCCTCGCTGAACGTCGTGTCCTCGACCGAATAGACCAGGTGCCGCCCTTCTCGCTCGAGCTCGCAGACGCCCTCGTCGGCCAGCGCCTTGAGGGCATCCTGCACGGTCCGGACCGCGAGCCCGGTGGAGCGCGCGGCGTCGTTCGCGCTCGCCTTGCCGGTGCGCGCGAGGATGCGCAGCAGTCGATCGTGCACCGGCGCCGCGCACCGCGGATCCGGCACGACGAGGACGCCCGAGTGCTCGAGGACCATGCGTCCCTTGCTGCGCACGATCTCTCCCGCGCCGTCGAGATGCGCGCGGGCGCGCGTGACGAGCACGTCGAAGACGCCGCGGTGCAGCTCCGGCTCGAACGTGAGCTCGTACGTCGCCGCGAAGCACGCGCCCTCGTCCATCCCCTGCGCGCCGGCCGAGAGGAGCACGGCGATCATCGTCTCGACGCGGCCCTGGCGGCGTCGAGTCTTCTGGAAGACCCGCACGCCCGGGGCCTCGAGCAGCCGGGCGCCCAGGCCGAGGACGCGACGCGCCGAGCGTGCGGGCACCGCGAGCAGCACCGCCTCCGCTTGCTCGCTCGCGTCCTCGAGGACCTGCACGCAGAGCCCGTGCGCGGAGGGCGGCGCATCGATCGTGCGGGTGCAGGCCCAGTCGGCGAGCGCCGGCGGCGGCGCACGGCGTGCGTCGATCGCCGCCAGCACCTCGGCGCACTCGCGCGC
>JALYRN010000323.1 GCA_030855295.1 Myxococcota bacterium
GCCCGAGCTCGCCGAGCGGACGCGGCAGACGGCGCGCGCGCGTCTGGCGGAGCTCGCGGCCTCGATCGCCGATCCCTCGCTGAGGCAGCGCTTCCTCCACGACGTCGCGGCGCACCGCGCGCTCGCAGTGCCGTAGCGCGCGAACGGCGCAGCCGAATCCTCGATGGTGGTGAGCGGCGAGCGGGGCGTCACCGGAGCAGCGTCGCGAGCCCGCCGGCGACGAGGTCGGCCGGATCCGGCAGACACGACGGCCCGAGGATCCCCGCGACGTCGAGCGCCCCGGTGAAGAGCGGATCGTTCGTCATCGGCGCGCCGACGCGCGACACGCCGTCGTCCCACCCCGACGTCACGGTTCCGTTCTGCGCGAGCACCCCGAGCTGCTCGCCGCTGCCCTCCGCGACGATCCCGGTGAGCATCGCGACGTCGGTCGTCGCGCCGCCGAGATCGAGCAGCAGCCCGACGCGCCCGTTGTCCGACAGCCGCAGGTTCCGCAGCACGGCAGTGCCGTTGTCGATCAGATGCAGTCCGTCGGCCGCCTCGATCGCGCCGAGACCGACGATCGCGACGCCCGGCGTGGTGTCGTGGATCGACGCGTCCTCGACGGTCAGGCTCGCGACCCGCAGCGCGCTCAGCCCGGCGAAGCCGTTGCCGGCGAGCTCGGTGCCCGCGCCGCGCAGGGCGAACGACGGCGCGTCCTGCACCCACACGCCCGCGAAGCCGTTGCCCCGCGCGACCAGGTCGACGTGGCTGGCGGTGGCGCCGTCGTGCATCAGCCCGAACGCATCGCCATCGCACACCACGAGGCGCTCGCTGTGGATGTCCGCGCCGCCGGCGAACACGCCGTTGAACGACTCGACCGGCGCCGAGGCCTGCCGGCTCCTGCAGATCTCGAGACCGACCAGGCGCGCGCTGCCGCCGTACACCTCGAGACCGGTCCCGACGTGATCGGCGATCGTGCCGCCGTTCCACTCGACCGTGGTGTCCGCGAACAGCGCGCCGAACGCCGCGAACCCGCGCGAGCTCACGCCCCGCAGCGTCGCGTCGCCGACGTCGAGCATCACGATGCCGTGCGTCGCCGGAACGGCGGACGCGCAGTCGTACGGCGGGAACGGGACTGCGGCGGGCAGCGAGCCGTCGGCGAGCGCGCCTTCGATCGACACGTTCTCGAGCGCGATGCTGCGCAGGCCCTCCACGCCGAGCGCGAAGCCCGTGTCGGCGCGCACCGTGACGTTCGTCAGCGCCGCGTCGCCGTCGCCTCGCACCACGATCCCGGCGCACGCGCTCGACACGATCCGCAGCTGCTCGATCCTCGTGACCGCAGCGCCCGGCGTGGTCGCGCCCGCGCTGACATCGAGGACGATGCCGCCCGATCCCGCGCTCAGGCGCAGCGTGGTCCGCTCGGGCCCGGCGCCCCGGAGCGTGACGCCCGCCGGCACCGCGAACGCGCCCTCGTACGTGCACGCGCCGACCTCGACGACGTCGCCGGACGCCGCTGCCGCGAGCCGCGCGCGCAGCTCCGCCGCGTCACACGTCGCGGGCTCGCATCCGAGCGCGAGCATCGCGCCCGCGATCAGCGCGACGATGCCGGCTGGCGTTCTCGACTCCATCGCGTGTCCCTCTCGCCCGCTCATGGCGAGTCCGGATCGATCCCCAGGAGGTCGATCGCCTCGCTGCGGAACTCTTCGTCGCCGCTGGTGACCTCGCGCAGCTTCGTGAGGACGATGCGGCGCAGGCGCTTGCGGACGGCGTGCAGGTAATTCGTGACGTCGGTCGTCTTGACGCCGAGGTCTTCCGCGAGCGCGCCGTAGGTCGGGCGCTCGGTCTCGTCGACGAGATCGTATCGCTCGAACGCGCGCAGCTGGAGGGCCGTCGCCTCGGGCGCGAGCTCCTCGCGCAGCGCCGCGACGCTCGCGTCGTGCAAGCTCGAGATCCAGTCGCGATCGAAGAGGCGCTCGTCGGTCGGATCCTCGATGTGCCCGGCGCGCACGAGCTCGTCCTCGGCGTCGTCGAAGTCGAGCGCGAGCGCGAGCGCGCCGCCGCCCCGCTTGAGCGCGGTGTCGTGCTCCTCGGCGTTGACGACGAAGTTGTCGAGGCAGCGGCGCACGTAGGTCCGGAAGCGCGCCTGATCGGCGGTGTACGCCGCGAAGACGCCGCGCTCGAGCGCGCGGGTGAAGAACGCCTGCGTCAGATCCTTCGCGGCCTCGTTCGACTTCCGGAAGCGCAGGCGGATGCGCTTGTAGACCGGCTTCCAGTAGAGGCGCACCACCGCGGTGAACGCGCGCGCGCGGACGATGGGATCACCGCTCTGGATGCCGAGGATCGCGGACGCCGGCGTGACCGGGAACGCGATCTGCCGGCCGCCGATCGACGTGTCGGCCTCCCACCACTTCTTGTCCGCGCTCAAGGTCGCGTAAATGTACCGAAACCGGCGCTCCGGGCGAGGCGAAGATCGAAGGCGCTCCTCCACGATCTCCCATACAGAAGCGGGCCATCGATCCTTTGAGCGCATCGTGGGCTCGCGGTGTCCGTCACGCCGTCGGGCGATCGATCACTGGATGCCGCCGCCGCCGGTCGTCGCCTGCGCGGTCTCGCCGCCCGACGACGCGGGGGCGCCGGAGGTCGTCTCCGCGTAGTCGCGCAGGAGCTCCTCGTACATCACCTCGATCAGGTCCTCGAGCTGGCGCTGGCCGTTGGACGCGAACCCGTTCCGCGGCACCGGCCGACCGGCGAACTGACCGACCTCGCGGCCGTCCGCGCTCAGCCATCGGCCGCGCACGCGCGCGCTGAGCACGCCGACGTAGCCCACGCGCTCGAGCACGAACGCGCACTCGTCGATCACCAGCACCGTCGGGCCCGTCGAGCGATCGCTGGTGGCGTGCGTCCCGAGCGCGTTGTGGAAGCCGCGCGCGAGCGTGCTGCGCACCTCCATCACGCGCACGTTCGAGAACTCCTGGGTGTCGAGCACGCCGTCGGAGATCTCGAGCGCGAAGGTGCCCTGCGGCACGAGCGCGGTCGGGTGCGGATCGCCGCCGCGGATGACGTGAGGGCCGCAGGCGACGGCGAGCGCACAGAAGGGCAGCAGAGCGAGGGTGCGGATCGAGAGCTTCATTGGAACGGACCTTTCGTGATCGGAGAGAGCCAGCGCGCGACGAGCGCCTCTAGAAGTCGACGAAGAGCTCGAAGTCGCCGCTGGCGCCGGACGAGTAGGTGTCGACCACCACCTCGACCGCGTCGCCCGACGAGAGCCAGAGCGTCAGCTGCGACTCGCGCGTCGAGCCGAAGTCGTCGTTGCACGCGAGCTCCGGCCCCGCGCACTCGCCGCGGCGGACGTAGAGCACGGTGTCGAGCTCCGCGAGCGTGGAGAACGTGTACTCGCCGTCGTGCGGGGCGCGGAACGTGAAGAACGCCTCGGGCCCGCCGCCGCCGCACGATCCGCTCGCGGTGCTCGAGCCGGAGAGCGAGCCGACGCCGTACTGATGCACGCTCGGGTTGGCGCACTCGATCCGCGCGTCGACGCGCGGCACCGACGCATCGCGCGGCGAGCCGGCGTCGCGGTCGACGTGGATGTCGGGCATGCGCCGCGCCGCGCGGGCCGCGCGACACGCGTGCTCGTTCGGGCCCGAGCCCGGACCGCACTGTCCGTCTTCGGCCAGCAGGCACCCGGTGAGGCTCGTCAGCGTGAAGGCGACGAGGATCGCGAGAGTCGAGCGCGTCATCAGAAATACCATCCCGTCGTGAGGCTGAGCGCGCGGAGCACCGAGTGGCTCCCGCGGAACGACTCCGACCAGGACACGCCGATCGCGAAGTCGGAGAAGCGCGCGCGGAGCCCGGTCTCGTAGCCGTACGGAGAGAACGAGAGCTCGTCCTCGACGGTCCCGATGCCGAGCGTGTAGTAGAGCGGCACCTCGATCATGAACGACGGCGAGCCGAAGCCGATGCGCGCGCCGGCGAGCGCCGAGCCCATGAAGAAGAAGCTGTCGCGCCAGGCGCCGAACGCCGCGCGCACGCCGTAGTCGATCGCGATCGTGACCGGCCAGATCGAGTCGGCGACGTAGATCGGCGCGGTGAGCTCGAGCGCCTGCTGGCCGCCGCCGGCGTAGTCCTGACCGACGAGCGGATCGATCACGAGGCCGCCCTCGAGACGGAACGAGGCCCAGCCGATCGTCTCCGGCGGCGTGTGCGCCTCGGGCGGCGCCTCGAGCGCGGGCGCCTCGACCGGCGTCATCACCGGCGCGGGCACGAGCGTTCCCGAGACCGCGGCGACGAGGGGCGCGGTGCTCTCGAGCCGCAGCGCGATCGCGCACACCCCGGCCTGCGTTCCATCGTCGCGACGGCGCCGGATCGAGACGGCGACCACGAGCGGATGGTGATCGCCCTGGTGGATCGTGAGCGCGTTGGAGTCGGCGACGCGCAGCGTGGTGCGCGGTCGGTCGAGCGCGACGAGGATCGCGTCGGCGCCCAGCGGCGCCTCGAGCGCGCGGTCGACCTCGAACCGGATGGTGCCGAGCGCGCTGTCGGGCACCCGGAAGAAGAAGAGCTCCTGCCCCTCGAAGACGAACCCAGAGCCCGACGAGCGAAGGCGCACGGGCTCGGCGCCGACCTCGCGTATCGCGTCGATGCGCACGTCGGTGATCGGTCCGGCCGCGAGCGCGCTCCGCCACTCCGGAGGGATGCGCTCGACCGGACGCGCCTTGCGGATCGGCACGATCTGATGGCGCGAGCGGGTGACGAGGGTCGGCACGCCGACCAGCCGCGCACTGGCGTCGAGCAGCATGCCGCCGCTGTTGCCGGGGTTGAACTCCGCGTCGACGCGCAGGTACGTCAGCGCGCCCTCGGCGTCGACGTCGAAGCCGGTGATCCGGCCGCTCGTCAGCGTCACCGCGCGCACGCCGAGCGGGAAGCCGAGCGCGAAGACGCGATCGGAGAGCTCGATCGGACGATCGGCGATCGTGATCGCGGGAAAGCGCACGCTGCCCGCGATCGCGGTGCCGTCGGCGGTCGCCTCGATGCGGATCAGCGCGAGGTCGGTCTCGGGATCACCGCGCACGACGCGACCGGTCCAGGTCGGACGCGCTTCGGTGCGAGCGGAGGTGGCGTGCGCGAGCGTGACGACGCCATCGGCGCGGAACAGCTCACCGGGGACGCCGCCCTCGAACGGATGCACGTGACCGACGACGTGGAAGTTCGTCAGCACGTACCCGCGCGCGTCGATGATGGCGCCGGACCCCTCGGACGTGCCGCTCGGCGTGACCACCGAGACGAGCACGGCGGCGTCGATCGCGTGTGCGAGCAGGTCGGGGCGCAGCGACTGCGCGGCGGAGCGCGCGGGCAGCGCGAGGACCGTGAACGCGATCGCCAATCGCAGCGTGGCGGCTCTCTCGAGAATCATCCTACGGCCTCGAACTGCCCTTACCGGACGGCAATCGGGCCCTTTGCGAGCGCAGGACGAATTCGACGAAGGCGGCGGGCTCCTGCGGAAAACCCGGGAAATCGCCACCGCAGGTGCGTCTTCGCGGCGATCCCGACGTCGGGCGGCGATCACGAAGTCGTCGGCCGGCGGGGTGATCGCACGGGAGCCGACGATCTCGGGCGCGAGTGGGCGCGGGCCGCGGATCGGTGAGCGCGCGAGCTCAGGAGACGATCACTGCTGCGTGACCGCGCCCGGGCCCTGGGCGGGCGATGCGGCCGCGCTCGAGCCACCCGCGGCAGGCGTCGCGCTCTCGGGGCCCTCGCCGCCGGCGGTGCGGCTGTCGTCCACGTGGAGGTTGACGTCCATCGTCACCTGCACCGGCTCGAGCGTGATCGGCTCGACGCGCACCGCGTGCGTGATGCACCCCGCGAGCGAGACGACGGGGAACGAGAGGAGGAGGAGGAACGCGAGTCGCTTCACTGGTGGTTCACGGGGTTCGAGGGCCAGAGCCGGAGGACTTCGTCCACGACGGGCTGCACGCCGCGGACGTTCAAGGTGAGATCGATCGCCTGCGGGGTCTGCGCGCCGCGGCCCGAAACACGCGCGACCACCCGTTTTGTTCCCTCCGCGCCGACGACGTCGAGCACGAGACGCGAGTAGCGGAAGTCGCGCAGCGCCGAGAGCACGCGATCCTCGAGCCACTCGCCGTTTCCGAGCCGGGCGAGCTCGAGCGGCGCGCGCGGCGCTGTCGCCGTCGCGCCGTCGACTCGGATGCGCCCGCCTCCGCGCGCCGCGAGGCGGCCACTCCCGAGCACGATGCGAGGCTCTTCGCCGAGCCGGAGGCGCAGGGCAATTCGGCCGTCCACCCGGCCGGTACCGCTCGCCCGCCCTCGCGTGATCGCGTGGACGAACTGCTGGATGGCGACGCGTTCGAACGTGAGATCGAGCGTGAGGTCCGGCGCGTCAGGATCGAAGCGGAGCGGCCCCGCACGGACGCGACCACCCCCGAGCGACGCGACCGTGTCGCGCACGCTCACCTCCCCCGAGCGCTCGAGCCGAACGCGCGCGCTCCCTGGGCCGAGCGTGATCACGTCGTTCAGGCTGAGCTCGCTCCACCGCACGAGGTCCTCGCCGGCGCTCTCGAGCGGCTCGACACCCGCGAGCTGCATCGTGCCGTACACACCGCGCGCGCGCGTTCGATCCTCGACCCGCTCGATCGTCGCGTCGTGCACCGAGATGCGCGCGCGTGACGCGCCGGGCGCGCGGAGGTCGACGTGCAGCTGACCGGCCGCGTGGCCCGTGAGCCTCAGCGCCGCGACGTCGGCCAGGACGCGGTGCATCGGATCGCCGGCGCGCAGGACCGACCACGGCACGTCGATGTCGGCGTGGCCATCGCCGCGCACGAGCCCGATCGACACCTCGAGACCGAGCACGGAGCTCCGCCAGTCGAGCGCGACGCGATCGTCGGCGATCCGGATCGCGCCGCCGATCGGACCGAGCGAATGACCGCGCCACGAGATGTCGCGGGCGCGCACGCGACCGTCGGCGCGGAGGCCGGGGCGGGCGTGCGTCGCGATCGTGAGATCGACGCGCGCTCCCGACATCGAGACCTCGCTCTGCGGCTCGGCGACCTGCGCGAGATCGAGGCGGAGCGGGATGCGCGCTCGAGCGCCGTCCGCGCCGAGCTCGGCCTCGAGATGTCCGCGCGCGCGCAGTCGCCGGCCGTGCAG
>JALYRN010001232.1 GCA_030855295.1 Myxococcota bacterium
CGTCACGTCGGCGTCCGCGAGGTCCTCGCACCCGAGCGTCGCGGCGGGCGCGGGCTGCGCCGGATCGCCACACGAGGTCGCGGCCGGCAGCGTCGCACCGTCGTACACGCGGATGCGCTGCTCCATCGCCTCGGTGCTCGTGCCCACCGCGAGATCGGGCGTGCCGTCGCCGTCGAGATCGCCGAGCGCGAGCGCTGCGCCGAAGCCGCTCGGCCCCTCGATGCAGCCCTCGATCACGACCGTCGTCACGGCCGCGTCGTCGATGTCGATCGTGCCGACGATCACGCGATCTCCGCTCGCGTAGCTCGCGCGCGTCGCGAACCGCACTGCGCGATCCGAGAGCGGCGCCACCGCGACGCTGGTTCCGATGCGACCGCCCGCCGGCGCGGCCGCGCCCGAGAGGTCGATGCGCAGCGGCGCGCCGCCGCCGATCGGCAGTCGATAGATCGCGCCGTCCCCGCTCGACGCCTCGGGCGCGCCGAAGAGCGCCGCGCCGACGCGATGCCGGGGGTGCGCGATGCCCGCCGCCGACGCCCCGAGATCCTCGCCGCCCGGGCCTGCGATGATCTGGAAGACCGGCAGCTGATCCTCGCACTGGATCTGCACGCTGCCGGTCGAGCGCGAAGGCGCCGCGATGCAGCCATGGAACACCGATCCGTCGCCCGCGACCCACTCCGGGAACGCCGCGATCGACGCGCCGTGCCCGTCGGCGCACTCGCCGTCCTCGCACCCCACGAAGAGCGCCGCGCCGCCCGCGCGGAGCATCGGATCGGTGCCCTCGAGGCCGGCGTACGCGGGATGGACCCAGTAGGCCGAGCCGGTCCCGGCGAGCGAGCCGCCCGCGATCGCGAGCCGTGACGAGCGCACGCCGTCGATCGTGACGTCGTACGCGGTGAGCACGCTGCCGAACGCGCTCGCCGAGGGCCCGCCGGGCGAGCGGATCACGATCACCGGCGCGTCCGCGCGCAGCGTGTCCCAGACCGTCGGATCGCATCCGCCCGCGACCAGCGCGAGCGTGATCCCGAGGAGCGTTCGAGCGCGCATCAGAACTGCCCTCCCACCACGCCGCCGATCGTGCCGCCACGCGGATCGACCATCGGCGCGAACGCCCAGTCGCGCGGCTCGAGCACGGTGCCCTCGGAGGGCGGCAGTGGATCCTGGATCATGTAGAAGAGCCCGAGCCCGCCGAGGATCACCGCGATGCCGAACGCGGAGTCCGCGGCGATCGTCATGTACAGGCCGTGATCGATCCGCTCGTCGGTCGTCGCCAGCCGCCCCGCGCCGCGCTCCCGCTGCAGCGTGCTCTCGAGGTCCTGCGCGATCAGCGCGAGCGCGAGGCCGCCGCCGGCGGAGAGCGCCGCGAACGTCATCGCGACCCACGCGCCTCCGCGTCCGACGTCGGGGCGAAGCCGAACGCGAACCGGCGTCATCTGTCCCCGCTCGACCTCGATCGCCTGCTGGAAGCCCTTCATCCCGTCGGCGTCGACGCGCAGGGAGTGCGGCCCGGCGTCGACCTGGCCTTCCCACGGCACCGTCCCGACGAGCTGTCCGTCGATCGACACGCGCGCGCCGCGGATGTTGCCGATCACGCGCACGCGACCGAACGTGACGCGCGCGAGCTCCTCGCGCAGCTCCACCTCCGCGCCGACCCCGACCTCGACGTCGCGCTCGATCGGCGCGTATCCGGCGCGCTCGATCCAGACGTGGTGGGTGCCGACCGGAAGCGGGCCCTCGAAGGGCGTTCGCCCGCGCGGGCCCGCGTCGCGATCGTCGATGAACACCTGCGCGCCCGGCACGCTGGTGACGACGCGGACGTACCCGAGGAACTCACCCTGGCTGAGGTTGACGATGACGACGTAGACCTTGCCGGGCTCGACGCTGATGTCCTGCTCCGCGACGTTGAAGTCGGGGTGCTCGATGCGGACGTGATAGCGGCCTTGATCGAGCGTGTACGAGAACGGCGAGGGGCCGCGCGCGACCTCGGTGCCGTCGCGCGCGATCGAGATCGTCGCGCCGTCGGGATCGGTGCGCACCGAGACGAGGGACTTGAAGTCCTGGGGAAGGCCGTCGGGGGGCGGTGACGCGGCGGTCGTGGCGGGGGCAGCGACGGCGGCGCCCGACTCCGGAGCGGCACCCGGCTCGGCGC
>JALYRN010001233.1 GCA_030855295.1 Myxococcota bacterium
GGCGCGCGCCGCTCAGGCGCTCGTTCGCCCGCGCGATCGTGTCCGCCAGCACCGCCGGCGGATCGCCGCCCACCTCCCACGCCGTGATCACCGCCTCGTCCGCCGCGAGCCGGCGATCGACCCACATCACGAGGTCTGCGTCGCTCGGCCGCGAGCGACGCGCGCGCAGCAGTCCGACGATCGGCGCGAGCCCGAGCAGCACGAGCGAAGGCCATCGCGGCAGCGCAGGCCACGCGAGCGCGACCGCGAGCGCGAGCGTGCCGAGCACCGCCGACCACAGGACGATCTCCGCGAGCATCGCGCGCAGCACGAGCGCGCGACGAATCGATGCGAGCAGCTGCGGCAGTCGGCTCATCCCCAGCACATCAACCTGTCAGCTCGACGAGGCGATTCCTCGACCGGTAGGACACCGCGCCGAGGAGAAATCGTGGCGAGCCCGTGACGGCAGTGCCGGAGAGGCTCGTTCGCGTCGACGCCGAGCCCACCAGGACGAACGGCAGCCGCGAGCATCGCAGCTGCCGTTCCATCGTCCTCATCCGTCGCGCCGCGCGCGCGTCAGAACGTGACGTTCCGGAGGCGCCAGAAGTACTGCCCCTCGTCCGCCGCGACGCGGATGCCCGGGCAGCCCGCCTGATCGAGGCCGCCGAGCGAGGTCACCGTCGTGCGCTGACCGACCCACGGCTGCATCTCGGTCGCCCAGTTCGTGTCCGCGGTGACCATCGCGCCCTGTCCGTCGCTTCCGGTCCACGGCGTGTGCATGCCGAGCACCACCGTCGAGCCGACCGTGACCGGCCCGTACGCCGGGACCGCCATTCCGCACTCCTGAGGAACGAGCGCGCCCATCGCCGCGCCGATGCCGGCCAGGCCGGGGACGGCGGCGCCGCCGCCGCCGAGCGAGGCCGACGTGACGTGCATCAGCTCGGTGAGCCCGAGCGTGTACTGCGTGCCGGCCTGCGCGGCGCTGTACGTGCCGATCCAGATGCGGTGCTGACCGGGGCCGAACATCCCCGAGACGACCGGGTTGAGCCCCTCGCTGTCGTCGTTGCACACGAAGCTGCCGTCGGCGCGCTGCACGACGAGCGTGGTGTCGGCGGAGGAGGAGACGACCACGCGCAGGTTCGTGAACTGCCCGGTCGCGTTCAGGATCACGTTCGGCTGCGCGGCGACGAAGCCGCGACAGTCGGCGCTCATGCCGGTCGCGGCGACCGGACCGCCCGCGATGCCGGTCGAGGTCTGCGGATCAGGCATGAAGCCGGGGCCGATCGTGACCATCGAGGTGCCGACCGTCGGCGGCGCCGTGCCCGTCGTGCCGGTGCCGATCGGAGGCACCGGCGGGACCGGTCCGCCCGTCGTCGTCGTGCCGCCGAAGCAGCAGCCCGTCGTTCCCATCGCCAGTGCGATCGCCGCAAGGACGAACCATCGATTGCGCATGTGCCTCGAGTCTCCCTCTGCCGGTGCTGCCCCTCGGAACCGCCGAGCAGCGTACGCCATCCATACGCCGGCGATCGCGAAAAGCTCTCCGCCCGATCAGGGCGTCTCGGCCATTCCGTCGAGCGACATCGTGCTGAGGCCGCGCTGGCGCGAGAACGCGATCGTGTACGACGCGCCGGCGCCCGACTCGGAGTACGTGCCGACCCAGACGCGGTGGCGCCCCGGCGGGAAGCGACCCTCGACGATCGGATCGAGCCCCTCGCTGTCGTCGTTGCAGAGCACGCTTCCGTCGGCGAGCTGCACGACGAGGGTCGCGTCTCCCTGCATGTGCACGAGCACCCGGAGGTCGGGCACCGCGCCGTCGAGCTTCATCACGAACGTCGGCTCGGACGTGATGTACCCGATGCAGCTGCCGTCGATGCTCGCGGCGTCGATCGGTCCGCCACCGGTGCCGCGGCGCACGATCGGATCGGGGCGGAAGCCCGGCGGCAGCGCGATGATCTCGCCGGGGCTGCCGGGCGCGCTCGTGCTCGCGGTCGCGGTCTCCGCGATCGCCGGCGGCGCAGCGGGGGGGCCGTTGAGGGCGCCCTCGGAAGGAACGATCGGCTCGGTGATCGACGGTGCGCTCGCGGCGGTCGGGCCGGTCGTCGTGCTCGTGCTCGTCGTCGCGGCGCCGCCGCCGCATCCGAGCGGCAGGAGCGCGATCGCGAGCACG